>CAMOYN010000133.1 GCA_946630035.1 uncultured Lachnospiraceae bacterium | reverse complement strand
GTGGCCGGTTCGGAGTTCGGCTTCCTGCTGGGCGGCTCCGTCGTTATCGAGCAGGTCTGCTCCATCAATGGCGTAGGAAAGCTGCTGCTGGAGGGAATCCGCATGAAGGATGTGCCGCTGGTGACCGGATGTGCGGTGTTTATCTGTCTGCTGTTTATGCTGGTGATGCTGCTGGTGGATATTCTGTACGCCTTTGTGGATCCCCGGATTCGTGACCGCTACTCCAGAAAGAGAAGCTGAGTTACGGGCAGGCACTCCCCGTGTGGGTGACACAGAGTCATTAATGGACGGTGATTTCCAAACATGCAGCGGAGTGGAAGGGGAATGTTCCTTTGCGGAACCGTACAGAGACAGTATGAGGGATATTGGAAGGGAAAGAGAGGGGATATTATGAGTGATGTGGCCGTCAGGCATCGTACGATAAACCCACAATATAAGAAAAAGAGCCAGGCGAAGGAAGTCTGGCGCCGGATGAAAAAGAATAAGATCGCCATGGTGGGGCTTGTTATATTTGCCATCATTGTGCTCTGCACGATTTTTGCCGATGTGATCGTGCCCTACAGTGTGGCACTGGAGCAGAACATGGATACCAGGTATCTTCCGCCTTCGGCGGAGCACTGGTTCGGTTGTGACAACTACGGCCGGGATATTTTTGCGAGAGTGATTCACGGCACCAGAAATTCACTGGTCATGGGTATTGGTGCCGTGGCGGTGGGTGTTTCGCTGGGAGCGCTGCTGGGGTCTCTTACCGGCTATTTCGGCGGTGTTGTGGATACCGTGATCATGCGTATTCTGGATGTCATGAACACGATCCCCTTCATGCTGCTGGCGCTTTCCATCGCGGCAGCTCTGGGCCCGAGCCTTGTCAATGTGCTGATCGCGCTGATGATCAGTATGGTGCCGTACTATACGAGGGTAATACGATCTTCGATTCTGAATGTGGTGGGGCAGGACTTCATTGAAGCCGGCCGCGCCTGCGGAACGTCGAACTTCTTTATTATCCTGCGGCATGTTCTGCCCAATGCTATCGGCCCGGTCATCGTGCAGGCCACCATGTCGGTCGGTTCCATGATTCTGAATGCCTCCGCCATGAGTTTCCTGGGAATGGGTATTCAGCCGCCGGCTCCGGAGTGGGGCTCTATGCTGAATGAGGCAAAGGATTACATGCTCTACTATCCCCACATGGTTATTTTCCCGGGTCTTGCCATCGTGCTGACCGCTCTTTCTGTCAACCTGATGGGCGACGGTCTGCGGGATGCACTGGATCCCCGTCTGAAGGATTGAGGTGAGAACTATGGCTATACCTGATAAGAATGAACCAGGCAGCAGCCTGCTGCAGATCCAGGATCTGAATGTAATATATAAAACCGATGAGGCGACCGTTTATGCCGTGAATGGCATCAGCTTTGAACTGGGGCGGAAAGAGACCATCGGCCTGGTCGGTGAGACCGGTGCAGGAAAAACGACGACGGCGCTGGCCATCATGAGACTTCTGCCTGAGGAGACGGGATTTATCAAGGGAGGAGAAATCCGGTTCCAGGGAGAGGATCTGGTGAAAAAGAGTCAGCCGGACATGCGTGAAATCCGCGGCGCGAAGATTTCCATGATTTTCCAGGATCCCATGACATCCCTGAATCCCATCATGCCGGTGGGCGACCAGATTCTGGAGTCGCTGGAGATCCATAATTCGGAAAATCTCAGCAAGGAAGATCTGAACAAACGAGTAGATGAACTGCTTTCTCTGGTGGGAATTCTTCCTCAGCGGAAGAAGGATTTCCCCCATCAGTTTTCCGGCGGAATGAAGCAGCGAATCGTGATTGCGATCGCCCTGGCCTGCCGGCCGGAGCTTCTGATCGCGGATGAACCCACCACGGCTCTCGATGTTACGATTCAGGCCCAGGTGCTGGAGCTCATGCGGGAGCTGAAGGAGAAACTGGGTACGTCCATGATTATGATTACCCACGACCTCGGGGTGGTGGCCGAGACCTGCGACAAGGTAGCCATCATGTACGCCGGGCGGATCGTGGAGGCCGGATCGGCGGAGGATGTCTTTGAAGGGGAGAAGCATCACCCCTACACGGTGGGGCTCTTTGGCTCGATTCCGAATCTGGAGGAAGAAACGGACCGCCTGCATCCGATTGACGGCCTGATGCCGGATCCGACGGATCTGCCCCCCGGATGTCCGTTCCATCCCCGCTGCAAGCAGTGCATGGACATCTGCCGTGAAAAGATGCCGGAATTCTACACCTCCGGCGAGCACCGCATCGCCTGCCATCTTTATACGAAGGGGGACTGAGCTATGGAACCATTGATCAGGACCGTAAATCTGAAAAAATATTTTGATGTCAGCGGCGGGAAGCTGCACGCCGTGGACGATGTGAATATAACGATTCCGAAGGGCAAGACACTGGGGGTCGTAGGAGAATCCGGCTGCGGAAAATCGACGTTGGGGCGGACGGTGCTTCGGCTGATCGAACCCACCAGCGGCGAGGTGTATTTTGAAGGGGAAAATATCACGAAGGCGTCCCGGGGAGAACTGAAAGAGCTGCGCAAAAAAATGCAGATCATTTTCCAGGATCCGTTTTCCAGCCTGAATCCCCGAATGTCCGTGTTTGATCTGATCGCGGAACCGCTGGTGACGCATCATATCTATAAGCACCGGGCGGATCTTACGGACCGGATTCTGGAACTGATGGAAGAGGTCGGACTGGCGGAACGGTATGTCAACAGCTATCCCCACGAGATGGACGGCGGCCGCCGGCAGAGAGTGGGCGTAGCCCGGGCCCTGGCGCTGGGACCGGAGTTCATTGTCTGCGACGAACCGGTTTCCGCACTGGACGTATCCATTCAGGCCCAGATCCTGAATCTGCTGATGGATCTGCAGGATAATCTGGGGCTGACGTACATGTTCATTACCCATGACCTGTCCGTAGTCAAGCATATTTCCGATGAAATTGCCGTCATGTACCTGGGACAGTGCGTGGAACATTGTCCGACGAAGGAGCTGTTTGCCAATCCGATGCATCCGTATACGAAGGCGCTGCTCTCGGCGATCCCGGTACCGAAGCTTCGGAAGAATTTTACCCGCAAGATCATCCGCGGCGAGGTGTCCACCCCCATCGATCCAAAACCGGGGTGCCGCTTCGCCAGCCGCTGCGATTACTGCCAGGCCGGATGCACGGGAAGCGATATTCCGCTGAAGGAATACTCTCCCGGTCACTATGTTGCCTGTCCGCACTGCGTGGAACTGATGGAGAAGAAGGAGTAAAGAACTATACAGTGACACCAGGGACGTGAAGCCGGATGCAGTTTCCTGCAGAGCCATCGCTTGGTGGGAAGTTCGCGAAAGGCAGACGAAAGCCGGCGTAACTGTTTAGAGGTATAAATCATACAAAATAAGGAGGAAAGAGATGAAGAGAAGAATTCTGGGTTTGATCCTGGCCTTCGTCATGGCGATGTCCATTTCGACACCGGCAGTGGCGGCCGAAAACGATGACAAGGAACTTGTGGTGGGAATCGCAAAAGCCTGCACGAACTTTAATCCCCTCACTTCCTACGGCGATGATACCTATGGTCACAAGCAGGTTTACGACACACTGGTGCTGAAGGATGCCACCGGTGCGATTGTTCCGAATGTAGCATCCTGGGAAACTTCCGAAGACGGAAAAACCTATACATTTACCATCCGCGACGATGTGACCTTCTCGGATGGCACACCGTTTACCGTGGATGACGCGGTATTCACCCTGCAGCAGGCTATTGAGTCCGCCTATACCAACTGGACCATGACCGGTGTGGAAAGCATCGAGAAGATCGATGATGCCAGCTTTGTGGTCAACATGGCATCCCCGGACGTGACCTTCCTGGAGAAACTGACCTGGGTTTATCTGGTAAATAAGGCAAAATATGAGGAAGCCGGCGATCAGTATGGTCTGTCCGTCGACACGATCCTCGGAACCGGCCCCTATGTGGTCAGCGCCTGGGTACCCGGCGAATCCGTTACCCTTAAGGCAAATGAAAATTACTGGAGAGGCGTAGCTTCTGTGAAAAATGTTACCTTCCAGACCATGTCGGAAGACAATGCGGCTATGATCTCCCTGCAGACCGGAGAAGTCGGTCTGTTCATGAAGGATGTTCCCAGTATCGCCATGCCGACCCTGGAGCGCGACGAGAACATCACCGTTACCACCTACGGCTCCTATGTATTCCTGGATATCATCATGAACTGCGGCAAAGGCATCTTCGCAGATCCGGCGGTCCGTAAAGCCGTGGCCTGCGGCGTAGACCGTGACAAGATGCTGATGGTTGGTTCCGAAGGTCTGGGCTTCAAGGTTGACTATCCCGCCGGCCCCGATTACTTTGCCAATCCTCTGAAAGAGAATGTGTTCCCGGCTTTTGATGCAGCCAAGGCAAAACAGATGATCGAAGAGGCCGGACTGGCCGGCACCGAGCTGAAGATCCGTACCATGGACACCGATCCCTGGCCGAAGCTGGCTACCGCCCTTCAGGACGACCTGACCAACATGGGATTTGTGGCATCCGTAGAACAGCTGGACTACTCCGCATACAGTGAGCAGGTCTGGGGCAACCATGACTTCGATATCGCCATCGGCCGCTACTGGTCCGGTACCAAGGATATCGGCGATATCTTCTTCAACGTACTTTCCACCGACAAGATGGCTCTGGGTAACTTCGGTGATTACAGCAACGAGAAGATGACCGAGCTGGTGGCCGAAGGTCTGGCAACCACCGACCTTGATGCCAGAAAAGAACTGTACAGCCAGGCAGTAGACATCTTCGTAGAAGAAGTTCCGCTGATCCCGCTGTACTACACCAACGGCAGCCGCGCCTACAGCAGCGCACTGACCATCGATGAGAATCTGGTTCAGTATGACCTGATCTACGATTACAGCTGGAAGTAATCCGACAGAGTACATTCCGGCAGAGTACACTCCGGCAGAAACTAATTCTGTCGAGGAAAATTCTGCATAAGAACACTTTGAGTATTTTGGCAGGCCGCAACCCGGGAGGGCTGCGGCCTGTTAAGATTTGGCGGCCGGAGATTCGAAAGCCGGAGATTAAAGTCTCCGGCGGATCGCAGCCACGCAATAAAGGAGGTGCTTCGCATCTTGCGCGGCACGGCAAGAACGCCGAGGTGTTCTTGATCATGTTGGAATTCTGAGAGGGAAAGGAGAATACTATGGTCCGGGTACATTTTCATTTTTCAGAGGGGGATGTCGTGGTAAGGCTATTCGACAGAGAAGCGCCACGCACCACGAGACATTTTCTTGAATATGTAGAAGAAGGATATTATAATAATGCCAGTATCTACCGCACCGTCCGGGAGGACAATCAGCCCGGAGAGCCGGTGAAGCTCTCAATCGTGGAGGGCGGTTACTACAATGAATACTATGCGGATATGCTGCGGGCGGGCTTCGCTGGGCGGGGCAGCTACGACCAGGCGCTGGGGCCCCACGGGACGCACTCCTGCATCCGGGTAGAGACGACCGGTGAAACCGGAATCCTGCATAAGGATGGGGTGCTGAGCATGGGACGGTGTGCTCCCGACCAGGTGGATGACAGCTTTTTCTTCTGTATCGGGGATCAGCCCGATCTGGATGAGGGCGGCCGGCGCAGCGGGGACGGACTGGGATTTTCCGCCTTTGGCATCGTCGAGGAAGGAATGGAACTGTTACGGGACATTCAGGGACGGGCGGCCGAAGGCCAGCTGCTGGAAAAACCAGCCCGCATTCTGTCGGTGACAGTGGACAGAAATTAGGAATGGATGGAGGACAGGATGAAGAACAAGGCGCAGGAAATTCCGATAACGGATATCGATGGGCTTGTGATCGGGCAGACAGAAGATGTAGCGGCGGGTACGGGCTGCACCGTGTTCATTGCCAGAGATGGCATGCGGGCCGGACTGGATGTGCGGGGTGGCGGACCAGCCTCCCGGGAGAGCCAGCTGCTGAATCCGCTGATGGCAGCCCAGCAGATTCATGCCATCGTACTGGCCGGCGGCAGTGCCTTCGGACTCGGTACCGCCAATGGTGTGATGAAATATCTGGAGGAACGTGACATCGGATATGATGTGGGTGTGACCAGGGTGCCGCTGGTAGCCCAGTCAGATCTGTTCGATCTGACAGTGGGAGATCCTTTCGTACGGCCGGATGCCGACATGGGGTATGAAGCAGCGAAACAGGCCATGGAATCACCGAATTACCGGGACGGAAATTACGGCGCAGGCTGCGGAGCGACCGTGGGGAAGATCGCCGGCATGGAAACCTGCATGAAAACCGGCATCGGGAGCTACGCTATTCGGATCGGTGAATTCGAGATCGGCGCCGTTGTGGTCGTCAATGCCCTGGGAGACGTCTATGACTGGAAGAGCGGAGAACAGATCGCAGGACTTCTCACGGAAGACAGACAGCAGCTTCGCAGCACCGCGGAATTTATGAAATCATCCCTGGAAGTCGTGGACAACAAATTCACCGGAAATACCACTCAGGAGGAATCGGCAGAGGGCGGATTCACCGGAAATACTGCACAGGGGGAACCGGCAGAGGGTGGATTCACCGGAAATACCACTCTCGGTGTGGTAATAACCAATGCAGCATTTAATAAGGCGCAGCTCTGCAAGATTGCCGGGATGGCCCATGACGGGTACGCCCGGTCGATCCGCCCGGTGCATACCACCGCCGACGGCGACAGCATCTACGCCGTATCAGTAGGAGAGGTCCCGGTGGATCAGGATCTGGCAGGGATTCTGGCAGCAGAGGTGGTCAGCGAAGCGATCCTGAGAGCAGTCCGCAGCGCCGAGAGCGCCTACGGCTATCCCGCCGCCACAGACCTGCCATAAAGTGGAACGAGGGGACGGTTCCCCCGTTCCGGAAATACTGCATCCATAGAAAAGTGGAACGGAGGAACCGTCCCCTCGTTCCGGGAAGGGAAAAAGATATGAAAAACCAGAGATGGGTGTCTCATGAGGAGGTGCCGGCGGAGAAGACCGGCGAAGGTGTAG
>CAMOYN010000132.1 GCA_946630035.1 uncultured Lachnospiraceae bacterium | reverse complement strand
CTGAACGAGCTGATCCCTTATCAGAAGGAAGACTTCAAGGCCATGTACAAGGCTCTGCGCGGAAGACCGATGACCGTTCGTTACATCGATCCGCCTCTGCATGAGTTCGTTCCCACCGATCCGGAAGACATTGCCGCTCTGGCAAAGGATATGGGCCTGACTCCCGAAGAAGTACAGTCCCGCTGCGATGAGCTCCATGAGTTCAACCCGATGATGGGACATCGTGGATGCCGTCTGGCCATCACCTATCCTGAGATCGCCCGCATGCAGACCCGCGCTCTGATCGAAGCAGCCATCGAAGTTAAGGCAGAGGATATGTATGATATCGTTCCTGAGATCATGATCCCTCTGGTTGGCGATGTGAAAGAGCTGGAGTTCGTCCGCAAAGTGGTAATCGAGACCGCTGAGAAGGTTAAGAAAGAAAAGAACAGCTTCATCAACTACCATATCGGTACCATGATCGAGATCCCTCGTGCCGCTCTGCTGGCCGACGAGATCGCAGAAGCCGCTGAGTTCTTCTCCTTCGGTACCAACGACCTGACCCAGATGACCTTCGGCTTCTCCCGTGATGATGCCGGCAAGTTCCTGGACAGCTACTATCAGAACAAGATCTTCGAGTTCGATCCTTTCGCAAAACTGGACCAGAAGGGCGTAGGCAAGCTGGTGAAATATGCTACCGAAAACGGCCGCAAGACCAAACCCAACCTGAAGCTGGGTATCTGCGGCGAGCACGGCGGCGATCCGAGCTCCGTAGAGTTCTGCCACCGCATCGGCCTGAACTATGTTTCCTGCTCACCGTTCCGCGTACCGATCGCAAGACTGGCTGCAGCACAGGCCGCCATCAATTATCCGATGTATTGATCTTTATCGTGAATAGAACCTTCCCCCCGGACATTGTCCGGGGGTTTTTATCTCATAGGAAATTTCGAAGAAATTTCCTATGAGATAAAAACACTCCGTGAGGATGCGCAGATGCGCGTATAAGGAATTTTGTCGGCAGAGCCGACCGCGCATCGCGCAGCATCTCGCTCAGGCGCGTTCAGAGCAAAAAAACGTACTGCATTTCAGGCCCGAAGGGGACGATCACCATCGGGAAAAAAGCGGTTCTTCTGGCGCCGGAAGGGGTAGATCCCATTCGAGAAATTGAGTATACAGATTGACAAATTAAAAACTTAAGGCAACGGGGACAGATCCCACCGGCCGGTTACCGGGCCGGTGGGATCTGTCCCCGTTGCCTTAGATGCCTTATTTCCCAAAGACCTGTTCGCGGAGCCGGAGACCGGTGGGGGTGGTGGCGAGGCCGCCTCCGGCGGTCTCGCGCAGGGATGCGGGAAGTGCGTTCCCGACTTCCCGCATCGCGTCGATGCATTCATCTACGGGGATGCGGGGGGCTACTCCGGCCAGGGCCAGGTCAGCGCTGGAGAAGGCGATCATGAGTCCGGAGACGTTCCGTTTGATACAGGGGATCTCCACCAGGCCGGCGACGGGGTCGCAGACCAGCCCCAGCTGGTTTACGATGGCGATGGCGCAGGCGTCGCCGCACTGGGAGGGGGTGCCTCCCATCAGCTCGGTCAGGGCGGCGGCGGCCATGCCGGAGGCGCTGCCGCACTCGGCCTGGCATCCGCCCTGGGCACCGGCGATACTGGAGTTTGCGGCGATGACCATGCCGAAGGCTCCGGCGGTAAACATGGACATGACGATATCCTGTTCCGGATACTGGCGGTCTTCATAGAGGGAGACCAGGCATCCGGGTAGGATCCCGCAGCTGCCGGCGGTGGGAGCGGCCACGATCCGTCCCATGGAGGCATTGCACCCTGCGACGGACATAGCCCGGGAGATGGCCCGGGTCAGAAAGGATCCGCATAAGCCTCCGCCGGTGCGCTCGGCATAGTCTTTCATGAGGAAGCCTTCTCCGCCGGTCAGGCCGGACATGGAGCGCTGGTCCTTTTTCTGCCCCGTGATAACGGCTTCCTGCATGACCCGGAAGCTCTCCCGCATCTGATCCACCAGGGATTCCGGCGTCTGTTCCATGACCTGGGACTGATCCGCCAGCACCAGCTCACTGATTTTTACCTGTCTGTTTTCTGCTTCCCGGGTAAGCTCCCGGATCGAATCGTATTTTAACATGAATCTGTTCCTCAGAGTGAATGAAAGTCTCTGACGCAAAAACTGCGCCAGCGGTTACAGCCTGCGGATCAGCAGAGCATTGGTGACATTGGGAAGCTTCCGGATATCATCCACCAGAGTATCCGGAGGCAGTGTGTCGATCTCGATGGTCATGATGGCATCTCCGCCCCGCTCCGTCCGGGAAAGATGGAAGTTGGAAATATTCAGTTCTGCATATTCCCAGCGCATCAGGTTCGTGACACTGGCGATGACACCGGGACGGTCCCGGTGCATGACCAGCAGGGTATTGCTGTCGCCGCTGAAATCCACCTTCATGCCATTGACCAGATCCACGCGGATATTCCCGCCGCCGATGCTGGCCCCCTGCACCGTCCCTTCCGATCCGTCCTCCAGCCGGTAGTGGATCCGGGCTGTGTTCGGATGGGCGCCGGGGATATCCTTTTTGATGAATTCATAGCGGATTCCCCGCCGGGTGGCGATGTCCAGCGCATCCCGGATCTCCTCCGCATAGCTGTGATATCCCATAATACCCGCCAGCAGAGCCCGGTCCGTGCCGTGTCCGCGGTACGTCTGGGCGAAGGAACCGGACAGAATGATTTCCACGGAGGCGGGAGTCTGTCCGTCCATCAGTTTGTTGGCGACCCGCCCGATCCGGACGGCTCCGGCGGTATGGGAGCTGGAAGGTCCGATCATAACCGGACCAATAATGTCAAATATATTCATAGGGTCACTCCATCAGGATCTTTAAAATTTTACAAAATCAAAGAAGGATTTGATAAATACAGTATAACACAGACGCAATACAAATGCAAATGGCCGTGTTTCTCTTCAGATGGTTGACGAAAACAGGATAACTGTTGTAAAATATTCTGATATCAGGATTTATCCTTTTTAGAATCACAGAAATGCGAAGCAGTCCGTAACAAGATTAAGACAGGAAGGGTATATGGCGAACAGACGAAGAAGAAAAAGAAGACAGGGAATCGGCGGCGGTACGATTTTTTTGCTGGTCCTGCTGATCCTCATGATTGTTGTTCTTGGCGGCGGCATCGGTGTGATGATGCATTTTCAACGGACTCCGGGGTTCCTGAAAAATACAACCTTTATGGGAGAGGATATCGAAGGAAAGACCCCCGAGGACATACTGAAGCGGGTAATGGATCAGGCGGAAGCCGTGGATGTGACCCTGACCGAGGAAGGCGAACCGGCTCTCTCCGGGAAGCTGGCAGATTTCGGCTATACGCTGGATGAAGAGACGGCCAGACGTTCTCTGGAAGACGCCATGGCAGATCAGAAGAATGATATGATCACGGTACTGTATTGCCTGACGGGCGAGGAAACTCAGGTCCGGGCCCAGATCGCCTGGGATTTTGACGAGGCGGTATTTAAAAATATGGTGCAGACCTCCAATCTGCCCATCCCGAGAGTGCAGAGTACCGATGCAGAAGTGGTGGAGAACAAAGAAGAACGCCGGATGGAACTGATCAATGAGGTTTACGGCAATGAGTTTGATGAAGAGGAGCTCCGCAGCTGGGTAAAAGAGCAGATTCAGGCAGGACTGGATTCCGGCGCCGGCCAGATTGCGATGACTTTCCCGGAGGAGCTCTATATTCAGCCGGAAGTGACCGCTGCGATGCCGGGATACGCGGACCGGGTGCAGGCGCTGAATACGGTGGCAGGTGCGGAGGTAACCTATACCTTCGGCAGCCAGACCCAGGTGCTGGACTACGAGACCATCCTTTCCTGGGTGGATGTGGACGGCAGCCAGGGGACGATCAACCAGGCGAAGATGGAAGAGTATGTAACGGATATAGCCGCGAAGTACAATACGCGCCACCGCCCCAGAACCTTTACCACGACCTACGGCGATACCGTTAAGTTCTCAGAGGATAAGAATGACTATGGATACCGTGTCAATGTGGAAGGAGAACTGGAGCAGCTGGCAGCGGATCTTGTGTCCGGCGCTCCGGTGGAACGGGAACCTGTATACTACAAGACCAATAAGTGGGATAATCCCTACTATCTGAAGCGCGACGGCGTAGATGATCTGGCGGGTACCTACGTCGAGGTCAGCCTGGAGGATCAGCACGTCTGGTTCTATAAAGACGGGGAGCTGGTGATTGAGACGGACTGTGTCTCAGGGGATGTGAAGAAGAACCGCGAGACAGCCACCGGATGTTTCCCGCTGGCCTATAAGAAGAGTCCCGAGGTGCTGACGGGAGGAAACGGAAACGGTTCCTATGCCACGGAGGTTACCTACTGGATGCCTTTCTATGAGGGGCAGGGTCTTCATGATGCGACCTGGCGCAGCAACTTCGGCGGATCCATCTATAAATCCAACGGTTCCCATGGATGCGTCAACCTGCCGAAAAAGGCAGCGCAGGTGATCTATGAAAATATTTCCGCAGGTACCGCGATCATCATTTATTGAGAAAACACGGATAAATCCGACAGAAATCGACAAGCGAGTCTTAAACAGAAAGGAAATGCAGATGAAGAAGCTCTGGAATAAGGGAATACTGGTTCTGGGAATGGCGTGGCTGTTTATCGCTTTTTCAGACCTGACATTGGCTGCTTCCGGGAGTTTTCAGACTTCCGATCCCTGGGGACTGAGGTCCGCCAGGGCAGGTGATATCGTTTCCTACGATCATCAGAAATATAATTACAGTGAACTCAAGGAAGATATTTCACTTCTCGCCAAGCGGTACAGCAAGGTGTGCCAGGCGGAAGTGATCGGAACCAGTCCGGATGACCGTGATATTATGGCGGTGACCATCGGCAATAAAAATGCAAAGAAGCATCTGGTGGTTCTGGGCAATATCCATGCCAGGGAATATATGACCACGGTTCTTTGCATGCGTCAGATGGAGATCACCCTGGATAACCTGAGCGAAAAAGTGGGCGGGAAAAGGATCTCGGAGATCCTGAATCAGGTGGCGATTCACTATATTCCCTCCTGTAACCCCGACGGAACCGCCATCAGCCAGTACGGCCATGACGCGATCCGTGACACCACCCTCCGGAACAATCTGAAAAATATGAATATGAGTTCCTATACGACGCTCTGGAAGGCCAATGCCCGGGGCGTGGATCTGAACCGGAACTGGAACTACGGTTTTTATGTCAGAGGAAAGCGCGGTTGGCAGGGATTTTCCGGCACGAAATCCTTCAGTGAACCGGAGACGAAGGCCATCCGGGATTACATCCGGGGACTGAAGGGAAAAGGAAAGGTCTGCGGCATCATCAGCTACCACGCGACAGGATCTCTGCTCTACGGCAAGTGTCTGTCCAAGGCGAAAGCCACCGTGAGAAAGAATACCAAGAGGATGAGCGATGTGGCTCAGAATCGCACCGGATACCATATCATGCCCCAGAGCAAAAGCACCGGCGGCGGATATTCGAGAGAATATTATCTTTACAAAGCCAATATTCCCTTCATCACATTAGAGATCGGATATGCGGCCTGCCCGCTGCCTGCCTCGGAGTTCCTCTCGATCTGGAGAAAAAACTACGACCTGGTACTTCTGGAGGCCTTGTTGTTTGTAAGTTAATTCCGCAATAAAATGAAAAAGGTCGTTTCCCGTGTTTTGGCCAGGCCAGAACATGGGAAACGACCTTTTGTATTTACCGGAACATCGCAGCCTGTCATACACCGTCTGCGGTGTCGTTATCAGGCGTCTTTTCCTGTGATCTTTTTGAAGAGCTTTTTCATCTCTGCCAAGGAGAATTTCTCCCGGGGGGACAGCCGGTGAATATCGTGCTTTGCTGCCAGGGCTTCGGTGTAATCGCTCAGCTTATAGACAGTGAAGGACTTTTTCCGGGCACCGATGTGATTGATGATGGGTACCAGGGTGTAGGAACCGATCCGGGCTCCTTTGCTGTCCTTGATCAGCGTCAGTTTGGCCATACCTCCGAGCATCCGGGGAACCCGGCTCTGGCCGGAAACAAAATTGCCCAGAGAATAGTAGACCAGCATCCGGTGACCGTCTTTACGGTGCATCATCCGGTAGGGCTGCACCACATGGGGATGAGCACCGATCACCACATCCACGCCTTCTTCCAGGAAGAGCTCCGCCCAGCTGCGCTGGAAGGAGTTGGCTTTGTAGACGTATTCCGATCCCCAGTGAGGGAAAACCATGACGAAATCACTGATTTCCTTTGCCCGGCGGATGTCACTGCGAACTTTTTTCTTGTCATTCAGCAGATCCACCAGGTATTCCTTTCCCCTGGGCACTTTATGACCGTTGAGTCCGTAGGTGTAATTCAGCATGGCAATGCGGATCCCGTTCTTTTCCACTACGGTGATTTTGTTCGCTTCTTTTTTATTCTTGTGGATGCCGAGAACCGTGATTTCCGGGTACTGCTCTCTCCAGTAATTCAGGGTTCCCAGTACATTTTCCACTCCCCGGTCCAGGGTATGGTTGGTGGCGTGAGTCACAATGTCGAAACCGACGGCGGCGATGGCATCGGCCACGGCTTTGGGACTTCCGAACCGGGGATAGTTGGAGTAGTCCTTGTCCACCAGGATCGTTTCCTGATTGATGACAGCCAGGTCGGCTTCCCGGATATCCTCCTTCACCATCTTGTAGATGGGGGTAAAATCGTATCCTTTTTTCGTGCGGTGCGCACGGTAAACCGAAGAATGTACCAGATCATCCCCCACCGCCAGGATATCCACCGTAGACCGTGTGGCGGCGAAACTATTTCCTGCCAGAGGAGAGGGGATCAGAAACGAAAGGATGAGCAGAAAGAATGAGAGCGTAAATGCTCTTGCCGTTGATTTCCTTTTCATAAGACATGTACCTCCTGTCCCTATGATATCAGAGAGAGAGGATCCATGCAACCAGAAGCAGGGATTGGAGTAAAGATTTGATCAGTTGAACAGAGAAAAATAAAAAATGAGAGTGAG
>CAMOYN010000131.1 GCA_946630035.1 uncultured Lachnospiraceae bacterium | reverse complement strand
GCAGTTCTATATTGCTCACAGCCAGGGAGATGGCAAACACCAGTACCGCCGGCATAGTAAACTGCATAAATCTCGTCGGAGCCCCGCTGATGGAAGAATACGCATTGAGCATAACATAAACCGCCGGGTTAGAGATATGCCTCACCGTCTCTGTCAGCATGACGATGCCCGTGCTCATGGCAAACAGAAACATCCCCGTATAGAATATATTATAGTAGGAATACTGCGCCGCCCCTCTTGCTTCCATGTGAGCATTCAGGGTAATAATGCTGATGGCAAAGCAGAAGACCGTCACTGCGACCAGCAGGATCGAATCCCCCGTAAAACCACCGGTGGCATAATCATAAACCGTGTGGAGCTTACCGATCCAGATCGGATGCGTACCGAGAGGCTCCCCCTGCTCATCCATCAGATCCACCGATGCACGCCCCGGCTTCTCCGGCTGGATCTCAGCCAGCGCATAATCCTCCCGGAATTCCATTCTCTCCACCTGAAATCGGTCCAGGTTCTCCCCGCCCACCTTCATCTGATCCACCGGAGCCTGCGTGTAAATGATATAAGAATCAAAAAACACGATCCGGCAGAACACACACACTACGGTAAGCACTGCTACACAAAAAAGAATCTGTTTAATAGCTTTATTCACTCAACTGCCTCCGGGAAACGCCCCCTGGCGAATCTCCGGCCATCCCCCTGTCTTTTTATACTCTGTCTATAAAGTATATCCTACTTTTTTCCTTTTCACAAGCCCACCCGGCATGCCGGGTGGAGACGAGTCATTTGGAGACAGGGGACGTTGGAGACAGGGGACGGACCTTTGTCTCCTTTTTTGCATGAAAAAGGAGACAAAGGTCTGTCCCCTGTCTCCAACCGTCCCCTGTCTCCAACCGTCCCCTTTCTCCAACGTCCCCTTTCTCCAACGTCCCCTGTCTCCAATCTTCTGTCTTACATCTGAGCCTGAATGTTCTTCATCACGTTCTCCACCTGGGGTACATTGTACAGCACCAGACCATCGATTACATGGTTGGTATCCATTCCCTGGATGGCAATCGGGCGCATCCGTGTATCGCTTTTCCCGCAGGCGGTCCCGATCACGATATGACCGGTGTCCCCTTCGCGTTTCTTCATTTCCAGTTTCAGATCCAGGCGGATTGCCATGCTCATCATTTTTTCCCGGCCCTGAACGATAATGCGGCGGTTGGTCACGGCATATTGCGTATCCTGGCCCAGCCATTTCACATCGGAAAAAGGCATCGCCAGCATCAATACCGGTACACAGTCGAGAATTACCAGCATGACAAGGATATGAACCCAGTTATCACCGATGGCCAGGGACTTGGGAACCAGGATGGCCAGACTGGCGACAATCCAGATGACCGCAATCACCCACATGGTCATAATCATTCCCTTCCTGGATGTGTTCAGCAGTTTTACATTCTTCGGCTGACCGCTTCAGACCACTTTCTCGCCATCCTGCATGACGTCACTCCACTCTACAGCTTTCATTTTTCCACTCCTTCGTAACATAGCTTTTTATGCCGCCGCTGTTTTCCACCGCAGCACCCCCAGTATAACAGAGGCAGAATTAAGGAAGTGTACAGAAGGGTCCCCCTCCCGTTAAATCATCGACAAAAGTCGTTAATTTTCTTTATGCATGGACTAAACTGCACCTGTAAATATCTGAAAAAGAGCATGACACGCAATTCAATCGATGTTATAATTATAACGAATCTGTCACGAATATCCTTCGTAGATGTTCTGTGGATTTTGTCACAGTAACGGAATAAATACATAATAAGGAGAGGAATTTTATGAAGTTCGAACATGTTTTAAGCCCGATCCGGATTGGTTCCATGGAGGTGCGCAACCGCTTCATGGTCGCCGCCATGGGTACCGGTCACGGCAGCATCCCCGGAATCGTGGATGAGCAATGGTACGCCTACTATGAAAAACGCGCCGAAGGCGGTTTTGGTCTGATCACCATCGAGGCCAGTGCCGTCAACAAAAACGGTCTGAACTCCAACACGGAGCCCGGGATCTGGGAGGATTCCTTCCGCGATCAGTGGGTGCGGATAGCGGAAGCCGTACATCGCCATGGTGCGAAACTTTCCGTACAGTTAAATGATTCCGGCCGGCAGAATAATCCGATGCTGACGGATGGCACGCCGGTCTCCGGCCCGAGTCCCATCGCCTGTCCGGTTTTCGATGTGGTTCCCCACGAGATGACCATAGATGAGATCCACGCATCCATCGAGCGTTATGTAAGTGCTACAAAGCGGGCCAAAGACTGGGGGCTGGATGCGGTGGAACTTCACTGCGGCCACGGTTTCCTGATCGCCCAGTTCCTCTCGCCCATGTCCAATAAGCGCTATGACGAGTACGGCGGCGATTTCAGCGGCCGCGCGCATTTCGTCTGTGACATTATCCGCGGCATCAAAGAGCGCTGCGGGGCCGATTTTCCCGTCATCGCCAAGCTCACCTCCGATGAGAAGATGCCCGGCGGCATCACCCTGGCGGAAGCGAAAATATTTGCCCGCTACATGGAAGAAGCCGGCCTGGACGCCATCGGCCTGACCGTCTGTGCCTTCCCTTCTCTGAACTGGATGAGCGCCCCCTCCGATGTGGAAACCGGGTTTAACTCGGCCAATGCCAAAGCCGTGAAAGAATCGGTCTCCATTCCCGTGATTACCGTCAACCGTGTGAACACGCCGGAAATCGCCGAAGATATCATCGCCACCGGCAAGGCAGATCTGGTGGATCTCGGTCGCGGCTCTCTGGCCGATCCGGAATTCCCCAACAAAGTAAAAGAAGGCCGGATCCACGAGATCTCGCAGTGCATCGGCTGTCTTCAGGCCTGCTTGGGCAACATGCTGCAGGATCCGCCTCTTCCCACCAGCTGCCTGGTCAATCCGCTGACCGGTCACGAAAGTGTCTGGAAATACGAAAAAGCCGCCAAACCCAAGAAAATTTTCGTCGTGGGCGGCGGCCCCGCGGGCCTGGAATGCGCCTGGCTGCTCTCCCGCCGGGAATACGATGTCACATTGTTCGAGAAGAGCGATCATCTGGGCGGACAGTACCGCATCGGCGCCTTCCCTCCCATGAAACAGTCCATCCTGACCGCCATCAAATTCTGGATTACCATGAATCAGAAATATGGTACGAAAATCGTCATGAATACGGAAGTGACGAAGGAAATGATCGAGGCCGAAAAACCGGATGTGGTTGTTCTCGCCACCGGCGGCGTGCCGCTTATGCCGAAGATCGATGGTATTGACGAACCTTCCCTGGTGAAAGCCATCGACGTCATCGCCGGCAATGTCACCGTCGGAAGAAACAACCTGATCCTGGGCGGCGGTCTGGTCGGAGCCGAGCTGGCAGATTTCCTCCGGGAACACAACCGGACTTCCACCATCGTAGATATGCTGCCGGACATCGCCATGGATCTCTATCTGGGTGCCAGAGAGCATCTGATGAACCGCCTCGCAGCTGTCCCCCGTATCTGCAGCGCAAAGATCGTAAAGATCTACGCCGACGGCATTGATTATGAGCAGGACGGAGCCATCCACCAGCTCCGTGGCTTCGACAATGTCATTCTCGCCCTGGGGAGCCGCTCCTACAACCCTCTGGAAGAACAGCTGACCGGGCTGGTACCGGAGGTATATGTCATCGGCGACGCCAAAAAAGCCGGCAAGACCAACGCCGCCACCACAGCAGCAGCGGAACTGGCCAACCGAATCTAAAGAATATCCCCCAAAACCATCGGAGATAAACGCTCCGCGGGGGCGCTAAAGCTATAGATTCCAGGCAGTAGCGTACGGATAATACGAATGCGGGAAGTCCCAGGCAACCGTCTACGGATAACTCTAATACAGAATAAGGAGGTATTGATTATGAAGAAAAAGGGACATGTAACAGGACTTTTATGCTTACTGGCGTTGGTTATACTACTGTGCGGAAAACCGGCGACAACACAGGCCGCTCAGAAAAACATGCCGAAAAAAATCATAACACAAATGCTGGCTCCGGATATGGAGGACTATATGTCAACCAGTGAATATTCATTCTCTTATGATAGCAGCGGCCGGATCAAAAAACTCACAGCAACCAGCTATGCCACAGAAAACGTCTGGTCCTATACCATACGTTATAAAAAGTCCGGGAAGAAAATAACGGCCGTCATCACATATCATGGGGACGAAGGTACATTCTCTGAAACGTATACTTTTACCTCACAGGGTTTTCTGTCTTCCGCCCCGAATGTAAACTCCTGCAGCTACAAATACTATGACAAGAATAAAACCAAACTGAAAACGCTTACCGTTAAAAAAGCCAGGAACCGGAACCTTATTTATACCTTTACCAAAAAAGGATATCCTGACACCATCCTTTATCAGGAATCAAAAAAATATTCGGGAAAAGTCCAGTATAAGATAAAGAAGGGTCTGGTCAGCGCAGCTACCTACTGGTCATTTTCGAAACCCACCGCAAAAATCACACAGAAGGTGCTGGATCAGTCCTATATCCTGTATTACAAATATTCTTCCAAGACGCAAAAAGTCTCCACGAGTACAGCAGCGGATTGGATCAACCGCATGATACTGCTGACATATGTATATTGATACAAACGGAGACAGGGGACCGTCCCCTGTCTCCGTCTGTTTTCTTTGGTATCTCTCCAGGGAGACAGGGGACGGTCCTCTGTCTCCTTTGGTATCTCCCCAGGTCCGACGTATAGATTCTCTCTTGCTCTTTTTCTGAGGATTTGCTACAATAACGACCATGGATAAATCAGAAAACTTAACGATATCTTATCGAATGGATGGCTGGCTGCACTACTGTATGTCGGCTATGGGCGGATTCTTCGGTGCCTTTGCTCTGATGTCGGCAGCGGAGCGTTTTGCCAATGCGCAGACGGGTAATTTACTGGATATGATGATTCATCTGGCGGATGGAAATGCGGCAGAGATGCTGGCCCGGCTGGGGGCTCTGATCATGTATATCGCCGGCCTGGTGGCGGCGGATCTGGTGGACCGCCATACCGGTATCTGTGGGAGGAAACTCAGCCTCTGGGTGGATGCCGGCGGACTCCTGCTGTCGATGGCCCTGATGCGGGCGGAGTCCCCGGTACATCCGGTGGCAGCCCTATATCCCGTCTTCTTTGTGACTGCTTTTCAGTGGACTTCCTACGGAGGAGCCCGTGGATTCTCCAGTGCCTCCCTGTTCTCCACCAACAATCTGAAGCAATGTGTCACCGGCTGGACGGAGTACTTCGTCACAGGGGATCCGAAAATGAAGGAAAAGGGTGCTTTCTATCTCTTTACCCTGCTGTTCTTCATGCTGGGGGCCCTCTATGGAGCCACCGTTCTCCGGCGCTGGGCACTGCCCGGAGCTCTAGCCGGCCTGCTCCCCCTGGGGATCGCCCGAATCATGCTCTTCATAAAGGAAAAGAACCGCATTTAACCAGGCTCTTTATAATTGAAAGGAATCATATTTATGAAACCAAGCACTTCAACTCATAAGAACCGCTGGTGGAAAATTCCTCTGGGAATCTTCCTCCTGGCGGTTCTCGTAGTCTGCGGGTATGTTGCATACGTCTTTCTGACTTACAATCGAATTCCCGATCAACAGTCCCTGGAAGTAGAGAGTCATTCCCGGGAAAATGCGGCCACCGGCCGGGAATACACCATTACTACTTATAATATAGGCTTTGGCGCCTATACGGCTGACTACACATTTTTCATGGACGGCGGGAAGGAGAGCCGAGCCCGCTCCGAGGAGAGCGTCCGGGAATGTGTCACAGGAACGGCCGAGACAGCCCTCTCCTATTCCCCGGATTTTGCCCTCTTCCAGGAAGTGGATACAGATTCGACCCGTAGCTATCATGTAAATCAATCGGCCATGATCTCCGATCGTTTCGCTCAGACCGGTGCATGGGACAGTGTATTTTGCTGTAATTATCACTCCGCTTACCTGATGTATCCGCTGCTGCAGCCCCACGGTGCTTCCAACTCCGGGCTTCTGACCCTGAGCCGCCCCGCAGTTACTTCCGCCCTGCGGCGGAGCCTGCCCATCGCAACCGACTTCAAAAAAATCCTGGATCTGGACCGCTGCTACAGCATTTCCCGGATTCCCGTGGAAAATGGAAAAGAGCTGGTTCTGATCAATGTGCACACTTCAGCCTACGGAACCGATGCCTCCCAGGGAAATGCACAGATGGCGATGATCTTCGCCGACATGAAAGCCGAGTATGACAAGGGGAATTATGTGATCTGCGGAGGTGATTTCAATCACGATTTCACCGGCGATTCCCGGACCTTTTTCAACCCCGGCACCGCCGATCTCTTCGACTGGTGTCAGCCCTTCCCCATCGAGCAGCTCCCCGAAGGATTCTCCCGGTGCACCGACTATGCCGAAGGACTGGTTGCCTCCTCGCGAAATACCGATATTCCCTACTCCGAAGACAGCTTTACCGTTATCCTGGACGGATTTCTTATCTCCGATAATATAACCTGCCATTATGTCCAGAACATCGATACCGGTTTTCAGTATACCGACCACAATCCGGTTGTGATGAAATTCACCCTGAATCCTTAGACTTCCCGGATATGAGACAGAAGGGACGGTTCTTTTTGACTCATTGCGCGCAAGGAGACGAGGAGACAGGGGACGGTCCTTTGTCTCCTTTTTTCGTCTGAAAAAGGAGACAAAGGTCCGTCCCCTGTCTCCTTCGGTCTTTCCTAGGCGGCTTCGTCCAGTTCTTCTTCGCCGTAGATGTCCTCCAGTTCATAAAAGGCATCGATCCGGTCTTTCAGCAGGTTCATCAGATCTGCTTCCGGTACCATCCCGGATTCATTTTCCGGTGCTGCGCTGAAGGTGACCGGAACGATCATCGGGGGTGTCTCCAGGGAGAGGGGCTGGATGGAGCGGAGCTGTTCTACGCTCTGGAACACGAGGCTGACTTTATAGAAGGCCTCGTTTTTTGTGTCCGTCCACCGCTCAAATACCAGTTTGGCTCCGATGGGGGTGGTGGGTTCTATGGCTTCCGGCAGAATATAATCATCGGCCCCCAGCGCC
>CAMOYN010000130.1 GCA_946630035.1 uncultured Lachnospiraceae bacterium | reverse complement strand
GACATCCAGCAGAGTCCGGTAGAACTCCAGCTCGCTCTCCCTTTTTTCATGCCGTTTTTTCCGGTCCAGGGACGGTGAGCTGCTGCGGCGGATCTTCATGGAAACCGTATGTTTCTCCAGCAGAGATTCCACGGTCACACGGACATAATTGATACCGGCATGGAACTGCTTCTCATCAAAGAGAAGGGGAATCATCAGACGGTCGCCGGAGAAGTCATTCTCCGTCCAGGTATCCCTCTGGAAAGAAAGAGCCGGATGATCCGAAGAAATCTGGAGCTCCAGATTTCCCCATCCGCTGCGAAGAATCTCCAGAGACCCGGGGAGATTTCCTTTTCCCAGTGAAAACTCCAGGGGCTGTGATTCATCTTCCACTCCGGTGAGCTGAAAATGTATCCTCTTTTTGACTCCCGTGGCGATCAGGAACTCTTCCATGGAATTCTTCCGGTTTACGGCCCGGTGCAGTCCGTCATAGATCGCCCGGATGGACATATCTTCCATAAAGGGAAGTGCCATAAAGTCCCGGGAATCAAACAGCTCCCTCGCCTCGGCCGGACGCTCCTTCGCCATCTGGGCAAACGCTTTCAGAGTCTCCACTTCCACCTGCCGGCCCGAGCCGGATCTGCGGATCCGGAAAAGATAGGGGATCTTATGTTCCCCTCCGTTATAGACAAGGCAGAAAGATCCCGAAAGCTCTGTTCCCGCTTCCAGCAGTTCCGCCTTTACTTCATAGGGAATATTAATACTTGTGCCGGCGAAACTGTTCTGCAGCAGCTGCACACGACTGTCATCGGAATATACCAGTCCCCGGAAGGGGCGCCGGTTCCCGCTGCTGATGCGGATATCACCCCGGAAATTCTGACCGGACACAACAATCTCTTCAATCTGCGGTTTCAGAAGCTCCAGTTCCGGTGCTTCAAAATCCATCGTTCCGGCGGCCAGCTGGCTTATCCTTTCCTTCACAGTTTCACCTCCCTCAGTTCTATCATATTTTGTGGCAGAAATCCATATAATTTTTGATGTCCCGCTCGTACCCGTTGTCGCCCGGTTCGAAGAAACGTCTTCCCACCAGTTCATCGGGAAGATACTGCTGTTTCACATAATGGCCTGGATAATCATGGGCATATTTATATCCGATGCCCCGCCCCAGCTCCGCAGCACCTTTATAACTGCCATCCTGAAGATGGGAAGGAACATGCTTCACGGGAACCTCTCTTACCGCATCCATCGCGGCCGCCAGCGCCTTGTAGGATGCGTTGCTCTTGGGAGCTGTCGCCACATAGATCGCTGCCTCGGCCAGAGGAATCCGGCCTTCCGGCATCCCCACCCGTTCCACCATCTGCGCCGCTGCCGTGGCCACGCAGATCGCCTGCGGATCGGCCATTCCGACATCCTCGGAGGCACAGATCATGATTCTCCGGGCAATAAATTTCGGATCCTCGCCGGCATAGATCATCCTTGCCAGATAGTATACAGCGGCATCCGGGTCGGACCCCCGCATGCTCTTAATAAAGGCCGAAATGATATCATAGTGATTATCGCCATCCCGGTCGTAGCGGACATTTCTCTTCTGGATACACTCCTCCGCCACTTTTGCCGTGATGTGAATCTTACCATCTTCCGAGGGCGATGTGGTCAGAACCGCCAGCTCAATGGCATTCAGGGCATTCCTGGCATCTCCGCCACAGATATCGGCCAGGAAGTCTCTTGCCTCCGGTTCCAGAAGAGCCCCATAGGCCCCCATCCCTTTCACAGGATCCGAAACCGCCTTTTCCAGCAAGGCCGCGATATCTTCCCGGCTCAGGGGCTGCAGTTCAAATATCACCGATCGGGAAATCAGTGCCCGGTTGACTTCAAAGTAAGGATTCTCTGTCGTGGCCCCAATCAGAATCAGCGTCCCGTCTTCCACAAAGGGAAGCAGATAATCCTGTTGTCCTTTGTTGAAGCGATGGATCTCATCAATAAACAGAATGGTCCGGCGATTATACATCGCCAAGGTCTGTTTCGCCTCCTCCACCACCGCTTCCATATCCTTTTTCCCGGCTGAGGTCGCATTGATCTGCCGGAACTGAGCTTTCGTGGTATTGGCAATCACCCGGGCCAGGGTCGTCTTGCCGGTACCGGGAGGACCGTAAAAAATCAGAGAACTCAGCTTGTCCGCCGCAATCGCGCGATACAGGAGTTTGTCCTTCCCCAGAATGTGGCGCTGCCCCACGATTTCATCCAGCGTAGAGGGCCGCATCCGGGAAGCCAGCGGCGATTCTTTCTCTTTATTCATCTGACCCATATACTCAAATAAGTCCATAACTCCTCCTCGCCACCCCAATGCAGACTTACAGAAACTAAATTATACCACCAGTATGGTATTTTGGCAAGAAAATCAGGGATTTTCTCCCCTTTCTTTCCCACTTTATCCTACATCTGCCTTGACCGTGGCTTTATTGACTGCTATGATTGTCAGACAGAGGAACTCCGCCCGGGTCTCTTTTGCGACGACGGATTTCCTGCAAGAACAGAGGTTAGAATTATGTTATCTTTTCGTACAAAGGTATTTGCCCACCGGGGTCTCCATGACGGGCGGAAGGTGGCGCCGGAAAATTCCCTTGCTGCTTTTGCCCGTGCAGCGGACGAAGGATGGGGAATTGAACTCGATATTCAGCTCTCCCGGGACCGCCAGGTGGTTGTTTTCCACGACGCCAGTCTGAACCGCATGTGTGGGATCTGCGGGAGAGTGCGGGATTACACCTATGAGGAACTGCGGGCTTTGCGTCTCGGTGAATCAGAGGAGAGGATTCCTCTTTTTTCCGATGTACTCCGGCTGGTGGATGGCCGGGTGCCTCTCATCGTAGAACTGAAGGGAACCGGGGGATTCGATCCCGTCCTGGCAGAAAAAGCGGCAGACCTGCTGGATCATTACTCCGGAGAATATGCCGTCGAATCCTTCCACCCGCGGTATGTATACTGGTTCCGCCGTCACCGCCCTCTGGTGCGAAGAGGCCAGCTCTGCACGGACTTCTTCCTCACCAATGCCCGGGGACAGCGCTGGCAGTTCTTTCTCCTGGAGAGCCAGCTCACCAATTTTATCACCCGTCCGGACTTCATCGCCTTTGACATCCGCTTTCCCCACCATCCCTGGTTTCGTTTCTGGCGGCACTTCTGCACGCCGGTCGGCTGGACCCTGCGCGATCCCGCCAAGATCCCGGAACTGTCCGGAGATTTCCAGTATTTCATCGCAGAGCGCGTCCGTTCTTCGGACTGACGCAGCGTCAAGACTCCCTTGCGAGTCTTATCTCCTTACGAGATAAAAATGATCGGGGGACAGCTCCCTAAAGCACGCAAATCCTGCTTTAGGGAGCTGTCCCCCTCAATTATCCTGCCATGCAGGCAAGAACTATCTGATTTTCTGACCCTGAGATCACTGTTTCTGATGTTTATTCACAATCCGTGTCTCATAGGCTCCGGTGGCGATATCGATGAAACGTACGAACAGAGAAACTTTATTGTCCTCGTTCAGGCTGGTCCACACCAGGTTGGTAAAGGTATCGATATCTCCTTTGATATCCACGCGTCTGGGTTCTCCTTCGAAGCTGGGAAGAGGATTTTCATTCACCTGATAGGTGTGGATGAAATGGCCCATTCCTGCCAGCGGATTCTCATAGGAGAAGGTATAGCGGTTGCAGGCCGAAGGATCTCCGCCCTCGGATTTCAGGATGGAAAGAGAATATCTGAAGGTACCGTTTTCCACTTCCATGATGCCGGAGATCCGGGGGGTGTAGTTCGGGCCATCCGGCTCAAACTCTCTGCTCCGGAGAGACTGTTCAAAGGTGAGTCCCTTCTCCAGCCCTTCGTAGATCGTATCGGTCTGGTCTCCGTTGGTAACAATGGTGTCATGTCCCAGCACCCGGACCGGTGCATAGATGATCAGGCTGGGATCTTCCATTTTGGCCGGATCAAAGGCTTCCGTACGGATGCCCTCTCCCTCCTCTACGAACACACGGTTCCGGCTGTTCTCACTGCGGCCCATGATAAAATAGGCCGTCACTGCCATGGTTCCGTCTTCATTTTTTCCGATCACGATGCCGCGTCCCGGGTAGGCATTTCCCTTCAGTTCCTGTTCCAAAGATAAAATCTTCATACCTGTATAATATCTCCTTTCCGGTAATATTTACTGTAAGCGTTTTTCTTTTTATTTCCTTAATATTTCGTGAACAGACTTGCAAAGCTCCTCATTTTGCGTATAATAGCGTATCATATGATTTGATCAGAAAGGAGTTTGCCTTGTCCATCATAAGCAGCTATCTTGGGCCGATCCACAGTGCTGTCCTGGTTTTCCCGCTGTTAGCGCTGATACTGGCCTTTCCTTATATTATGTACGAATATCGTCACTACGGAGCGATCCCTCTGATCCGTACCATTATTGTGTACACGCTGATCCTCTATCTGATCTGCGCCTTCTTTGAGGTGATCCTTCCTCTGCCCTCCCGGTCGGAGGTGGCTTCCTCCTCTGCGCCGGCCATGCAGATGCAGCCCGGTAACTTCCTGCAGATGATTCGGAAAACCGTAGATTTTGATCTTCATGACCGCAGTACCTGGAAAGAGACGCTGAAGAACAAATATGTCTACCAGGCGATCCTGAATTTCATTCTTCTGTTTCCCTTCGGTATCTATCTGCGCTATTATTTCCGCAGGGGCTTCTTTACCGCCTTTATTCTGACCGCTCTCATGTCCGTATTCTTTGAGTGGACGCAGCTGTCCGGACTGTATGGCTGGTACGCCCATGCCTACCGCACTTTTGATGTCGACGACATCATACTGAATACCGCCGGAGGCATGCTGGGCTGGCTCATGGCCCCCCTGTTCTGTCTGCTCCTGCCTTCCCGGGACAAGATCGACGGCACCGCCTACGAGCGCGGCACGCGGATCCCCATGTTCCGCCGCTTCCTGGCCTTTGTCGTTGACTTCGGGCTGATTTCCGCGCTGGAGTATGGGATTTCTCTCCTGATCCCGGACAATGCCTTCGGGCGCATGTTTGCCGTGCTGACCAGCCTGGTCTTTTCCGTGATCTACTTCACTGTCATGCCGGCCCGTACCAAAGGCTATACCCTGGGCAGTGCGCTGTTCCGTCTGCGGTTGGTGACCGGGTTCCGGCGGCGTATACAGCCGGCCACTTTTCAGGAGTACCTGGTCCATGCGCTGCTGCTTTCCCTGTGCATCGCCCATCTTCCTCACTACTGGGTGCTCTGCCAGGATATGAAGCAGATCACCAGCGGAGCTTTCTTCAATTTCTGGAAGAATTTCCAGCTGCTGACCCAGGTCGGCATGTTCCTCTTTGTGGTCGAGGTACTGGTACGTAACATCACCGGTGACCGGATCTTCTTCTATGAGAGGATCAGCGGCGTTCATAACGAGAGCACGATCAAGGTTGAGACACCGGCTCCTTCCCAAGCCGGAACTGCTCCATCATCTCACTCGTCAAACTGACATCATCCCGGCGGTCCGGCATCTCGGACCGCCGTTTCCATTCTCCCACCGCCAGTTCCGTGGCATCCAGGGTAATCGTTTCATCGCCATCCAAGTCGCAGAAAAAACCCATCAGCAGTGTATCTGACAGAGACCAGGGCTGGCTCTTGTAAAACCGGAGATTTTTCACCCGGAGCCCTACTTCCTCCATCACCTCACGATGAACCGTCTCCTCGATGGTTTCTCCCACTTCCGCGAAACCGGCAATCAACGCATAATTCGCATAATCCCGTCCGGCATATTTCGTCAGGAGAACCGAATCCCCGTGGGTCACCGCCACGATGACCGCCGGACAGATTTTCGGATAAACCGTGTTCTTGCAGGACGTGCAGATAAAAGCTCTCTCCGTCCGGCTGGGACGCATCCGGCTCCCGCATTTCCCACAGAAGTGGTGCTCCTGCCGCCATCGGGCCAGCTGCATGCCGGTGATGACGGCAAAGGCTCTGTCTATGGGACGGGCACTTCGGAACAGCCGCACCGACTCCCAGACGGCATCCTTCCCCGGGTTCTCCCAGGCTTCCGGCAGGACATCTATACTGTAGTAAGGGGTTTTATCGATGGAAAACAGATAAATAAAGGTGAGGTTTCCTATATTATAAAAACCGTTATCATCGTTCTGCTCTTCCGCTCTTCTCTCCGTCTGCTCATCCTGGGGGGCTATATCCGCCGGACCGCCGGCATCCCCGGTCAGGAAATCTCTTACCCTGAGGAAATCGATCTCCTCTCCCTTCCGGACCAGAAGAACCTCCCCGTCCCGGTAACACAGGACCGGATCCTCCGGTTCCGGCCGGCGGCGAAGGGCGAAGGCATTGTCATATCTGTGCGGCGCGATATCCTGGATCATCGACTTGATACCTCTGCCAATCAGACATTGATCGTGGCTGTCAGGCCGAGATCGGACTGATTCTCGTCCAGGATCGGCTGTATCACTTCCCGCAGGAATTCTTCCGTCTGCTGACTGGCCCGTCCGGTATATCTCTTCGGATCCATCGCAGCCGTAAGCTCTTCGAGGGAGAGGTTAAAGGCAGGATCCGCTGCGATCAGTTCCAGCAGATTATTATCCAGTCCTTCCTGTTTCACTCTCCGTCCGGCCTGCATGGAAAGCTCACGGATCTTCTCATGCAGCTCCTGGCGGTCTCCTCCCGTTTTTACAGCATCCATCATGATGTTTTCCGTTGCCATAAAAGGAAGCTCCGCCATCATGTGTTTTTCAATGACCTTCGGATAAACCACCAGTCCGTTTACCACATTCAGATAGAGATCCAGGATTCCGTCCACCGCAAGGAAGGCCTCCGGGACACTGATCCGTTTATTGGCAGAATCATCCAGCGTTCTCTCAAACCACTGGGTGGAAGCCGTCATCATCGGGTTCATCAGATCTGCCATCACATAATTAGCCAGGGAGGCGATCCGCTCCGAACGCATGGGATTTCTCTTATAAGCCATCGCGGAAGATCCGATCTGACTCTTCTCGAAGGGCTCCTCGACTTCTTTCAGATGCTGAAGAAGACGGATATCATTGGAGAACTTGTGGGCACTCTGGGCAATCCCAGCCAGAACGGAAAGCACCCGGCTGTCTACTTTCCGGGAATAGGTCTGTCCGGACACCGGATAGCATTTTTCAAATCCCATCTTCTGCGCGATCATCCGGTCCGCCTTACGGCACTTCTCGTGGTCTCCCTCGAACAACTCCAGGAAGCTGGCCTGGGTTCCGGTGGTTCC
>CAMOYN010000129.1 GCA_946630035.1 uncultured Lachnospiraceae bacterium | reverse complement strand
AGGTGCTTCGCACCTTGCGCGGCGCGGCAAGAACGCCGAGGCGTTCTTGATAAAATTCGGAAACACTTTGTGAATGTATACAGTGCGTTAGACTGATGGGGGAGTCCGGTGATCAAGCCGGACTCCTGGTATTTGAGGAGGAGTTTGTGGGAGAATGGGTTCAGTTGGAAGAGTATAATCCAGGATGGAAACAGGAATATGAGCAGGAGAGGAAGAGACTGCGGGGCATCCTGAAATCCTGCGTAAAAGATATACAGCATGTCGGCAGTACCGCCATTCCCGGCCTCTGTGCCCGGCCGGAGATCGATATCCTGCTGTTGGTGAAGCCCGGGGCCGCTCCGGAGGCGGAGAGGATTCTGACCGCAGATTCTGGCTGCCGGAAGCTGGATCCGGAGAAGGGGACATCCTCGGAGCATCCCCGCGAAGCAGGGAGCCCGGAGGGTGATACACTGGCGGAGTTTCTGGGGGGAGAGACGGCGGCATGCCGGCTGCTCCTCGCGGAAGCCGGAGACAGCCCCGCTGCGGAACGGATCCTGGCCCTGAGGGATTATCTGATGACCCACCCGGACGTGATGCGGGTCTACCGGGATCTGAAATGGGAGCTGGCCGGAGCCTATCCTGCCGAGGCGGAACAATATGAAGCCGGCAAGGAGGCATTCCTGGAGGGGCTTTTGCCGGATGCCAGAGCCTGGGGCCAGGCGACGGGAAAACTCTCCTCCCATATGTCCCTGGGAATGGTGCTGGGAGTGATTCCCGGCGGTATTCTCGGCGCTCTGCTGGGAAATATGCCCCTGGGAGCGGTGATGGGACTGATGCTGGGGATGGTTCTCGGCGTATTTACGGATAACCGGAGAAAAGGAGAGACGACAAAATGACGGGCTACATGGCACCGCTGGAAGGGATTACTACATATATATACCGGGCGGCATATCACCATCATTTTCGCCCCATGGATAAGTATTTTACGCCTTTTATTTCCCCGGCCCAGAAGCGCCCGCTGCGGACCAGAGAAACGAGGGACGTCTGTCCGGAGAACAATGAGGGATTACCCGTCATCCCTCAGATACTGACCAACGATGTAGCCTTGTTCCTGGATACCTGCCGGGAGCTGGAAGCTCTGGGGTATACCGAGGTAAACCTGAACATCGGCTGCCCCTCCGGCACCGTCACGGCCCGTGGAAAGGGAGCAGGTTTCCTGAAAGACCCGGAGGAACTGGACCGTTTCCTGGAGCAGATCTGTCAGGGGAGTTCCCTTCGTATCTCCGTGAAAACACGGCTGGGATGGGCAGATCCGGAGGAGTTTTATGAACTGCTGCCGGTTCTGAACCGCTATCCCCTGACCGAAGTGATCCTGCATCCCCGGGTGAGGCAGGAATATTACCGTGGGAAACCGCACCGGGAGGCCTTTGCGGAGGCTCTGAAAGAATCGGTGCATCCTCTGTTTTATAACGGCAATCTGTTCAGTACCCGGGATATCACCGAGATCTTCGGGCAGTTCCCGGAAACCGCCGGCGTCATGCTGGGGCGGGGACTGATCGCCGATCCCTCCCTCTGGGAGCGGTACAGCCAGACGGAGGCAGAGAAGGCTGCCACGGAGGTTTCGCCATCCACTATATCCTCAGAGGAAAAATTAAAAGATCGTATCCGGTCTTTTCACGACGAGATCTATGAAGCCTACCGCCGGGATCTGTCCGGAGATGCACCGGTGATCCATAAGATGAAAGAACTCTGGTTCTACATGGTGCAGCTGTTCTCCCGGGATCCCAAAGTGGAAAAGGCCCTGCGGAAAGTGCAGCACCGGGACGAGTACGAACGCTGGGCAGGCCAGCTGTTCCGGCAGAACGATCTGGATTTTTCCGGATTTGTGCCGCCCGCCGGCTGGCAGGAAAAAGGAAGTAAATAACGACGCAGACAGGAACTCATGCTCTAAAAAGGGCATGGGTTCTTTTTTTTAGAAAGCCGGGAATGATTTATCAGGAAATATTTTTAAATAACCTATTGACAAAGTAGGAATATAGGAGTATAGTATGCACCATAAAACATATAAATATGGTAGGGAAGAAGGAAATAAGGGTATAAGGAAATAAGAAATTCCCACCATTATGAAAAGGAGAAAATATTATGAGTAAGAAGACATACGCTGAAAGAACCCCCAGATTTGAGACCCTGGCACTTCATGTAGGACAGGAGAAAGCGGATCCTGTAACCGATGCAAGAGCGGTTCCGATTTACCAGACTTCCTCCTTTGTGTTCCATGATTCTCAGCATGCGGCGGACCGGTTCGCCCTGAGGGATGCGGGAAATATTTATGGCCGTCTGACCAATCCGACGGTGGATATATTTGAACGCAGGATCGCAGCCCTGGAGGGCGGTGTGGCGGCACTGGCTGTGGGTTCCGGGGCGGCGGCGGTCACCTATGCGATTCAGAATCTGGCGCTGGCGGGAGATCATATCGTGGCAGCCAAGAACATCTACGGCGGCACCTACAACCTGCTGGCCCACACCCTGACCGATTATAATATCCAGACCACCTTCGTAGATCCCCTGAATCCGGCAGCCTTCGAGGAAGCCATTCAGGAGAATACCAAAGCTCTCTATATCGAAGTCCTCGGCAATCCGAATTCTGAAGTGACCGATATCGAAGCCATCGCGGCGATTGCCCATGCCCACAAGATCCCGCTGGTGATCGACAGTACCTTTGCCACTCCTTACCTGGTGAAGCCCATCGAGCACGGCGCGGACATCGTCATTCATTCCGCCACAAAATTCATCGGAGGTCATGGGACGACCATCGGCGGTGTGATTGTAGACGGCGGTAAGTTTGACTGGGAAGCCTCCGGGAAATTCCCGCAGCTCACCGAGCCGAACCCCAGCTATCATGGCATCAGTTTCGCGGCGGCAGCCGGCCCGGCGGCCTTCGTAACCCGGATCCGTGCCATCCTGCTGCGCGACACCGGAGCTACCCTGTCTCCTTTCCACGCTTTTATCTTCCTTCAGGGACTGGAAACGCTGTCTCTGCGGGTGGAGCGCCACGTGGAAAATACGAAAAAAGTCATTGAATATCTGAAAAACCAGCCGCTGGTGGAGAAGATCAATCATCCCTCCGTGTCAGAAGATCCGGAGCAGCAGCGCCTCTATAAGAAATACTTCCCTCAGGGCGGCGGCTCGATCTTTACCTTCAACATCCGGGGCGGAGCAGAGGAGGCAAAGAAATTCATCGATAATCTGGAACTGTTCTCTCTGCTGGCCAATGTAGCCGACGTGAAGTCCCTGGTGATCCATCCCGAGTCCACGACCCATTCCGAACTGAATGCGGAAGAGCTGGCGGATCAGGGGATCTACCCGAACACCATCCGCCTCTCCATCGGAACCGAGCATATCGACGACATCCTCGAGGATCTGGACGAAGCCTTTAAAGCTGTGCAGGAAGGCTGAGAAGGAGACGGAGAAGAGACGGAGAACGAACACTCAGAGGGAAATAAAAGGATTGAAGTTCCGATTTTTCCATTGTAAGATATAGAAAGAAATGAAACATTCAGGACCTGTGAATGAGGAGGTTAAGCATGGGTAAGATTTATAAAAATGCAGGAGAACTGATCGGTAAGACACCGCTTCTGGAGACGGTGAATCTGGAAAAACAGCTGGGACTGAAAGCACGGCTTCTTGTGAAACTGGAGTATCTGAATCCGGCAGGTTCTGTTAAAGACCGTATCGCGAAGGCGATGATCGATGACGCAGAAAAGAGAGGTCTCCTGAAAGAAGGTTCCGTGATCATCGAGCCCACCTCCGGCAATACCGGAATCGGTCTGGCGGCCCAGGCAGCGGCCAGAGGGTATCGGGTCATTCTGACCATGCCGGAGACCATGAGCGTGGAACGCCGGAATATACTGAAAGCCTACGGTGCGGAGATCGTACTGACCGATGGCGCGAAGGGGATGAAAGGAGCCATTGCGAAGGCAGAAGAACTGGCCCGGGAGCTGGAAGGCGGATTCATTGCCGGACAGTTTGTGAACCCGGTGAATCCGCAGATCCACCGTGAGACCACCGGACCGGAGATCTGGGAAGATACCGACGGCAGCGTGGATATTTTCGTGGCCGGTGTCGGCACCGGCGGCACCATCACCGGCGTGGGAGAGTATCTGAAGAGTCAGAAGGACTCTGTTCAGATAGTGGCAGTAGAGCCAGCCACCTCCCCCGTTCTCTCCCAGGGACACGGCGGCAGCCACAAGATCCAGGGCATCGGCGCAGGATTTGTCCCCGAGGTTCTGAATACGAAGATCTATGACGAGATATTCCCGGTAGAAAATGATGTGGCCTTCGAAACCGCCAAACAGCTCGGCAAGAGCGAAGGCGTTCTGGTGGGAATTTCCGCCGGAGCTGCTCTGTACGCCGCCATTCAGGTGGCAAAACGGCCGGAAAATGAGGGTAAGACCATCGTGGCTCTTCTGCCCGACAGCGGAGACCGCTATTACTCCACCCCTTTGTTTGGATAAAACTTTGCTTGGATACAATTATGGCAAAAAGGCATCTCACGGAAGTGAGCTGCCTTTTTGGTTGTGCAAAAGGAAATGAGGGTTGTCAATCCGGGGATTATTATTTATAATCGAAGCATCAAGGAATTCAAGGAGGATCATTATGCTGGATTTAATCATAATCGGTTCCGGCCCGGCGGGTCTTACCGCATCCATCTATGCCAAAAGAGCGGGGATCGAAGCTATTGTACTGGAAGAAGCTGCCTCCAGCGGAGGACAGATCATAAATACATCGGAAATCGATAATTACCCGGCCCTTCCCGGAATCAACGGGTTTGACCTGGGGATGAAGATGCGGGAACATGCAGATCAGCTGGGAGCCGAGATCCGCACCGATTCCGTGACCGGGCTGGAGAGAGCCGCAGAGGGATACTGGCGTGTCATCGGTAAGAAAGCCACCTATGAAGCAAAGACGGTAATCATAGCCACCGGCGCCCGCCATCGTCTGCTGCAGGTGCCCGGCGAGAAAGAACTGACCGGTCTGGGGATGAGTTACTGCGCCGTGTGCGACGGCGCCTTCTACCGGAACCTGGTGACGGCAGTGGTCGGCGGCGGAGACGCAGCCGTAGGCGACGCCATCTACCTGGCCCGGATCTGCAAAAAAGTCTATCTGATTCACCGGAGAGACCAGCTCAGAGCCGCTCACAGCATCCAGGAAAAGATGAAAGAATATCCCAACATCGAGATACTCTGGAACAGCGTAGTACGCGAAGTAGCCGGAGACGGCGGAGTTGAAAAACTGGTCCTCGCCTCCACCGTCAACCCCGAGGAAACCCGGGAAATCGCCGTAGACGGAGTCTTTGCCGCCGTAGGCATGACCCCGAACCTCTCCTTCACCGGCGAGCCCCTTCCCAAAGACCCCGCCGGATACATCATCGCCGATGAGATGGGAAGAACCACCCTCCCCGGACTCTTCGCCGCCGGCGACGTAAGAACCAAAGAACTGAGACAGATCGTAACCGCCGTAGCCGACGGCGCCAACACCGTCGCCTCCGTAGAGAAATACCTCCTGGAGCACTAAAAGATACGGAAAAACAGAACAGACACGAAAAAGGAAGCATCCCGCCCCGCGAGATGCTTCCTTTTTTTAGAAATCTTTTAGAAAAAAAGAGTTGACAAACGCGTAATAAGTGAATATAATTGCTTAACAAATGTAACAATTATGTAATAAATGATTTTGGAGGTGATACCAATGCACTTGAAGCGTTTTCTGGCATGTGCAATGAGTATAATTATGATGGGAGGAGCTGTCCTGGCCGGGCCGACAGAGGCCCAGGCGGCGAAAGGTGCCGCCACGGCGGGCATCGCGTCAGTTTCGATGAAACGGCAGGAAATATCCGGTTCGATCGGTTTGAACCGGAGGGCCAATCTCGCCAAAGAGCGTGATGATTCGGAAGTGCGTGAGATCCTCGGAATTGATGATGAGGATATGGAATGGCTGAAGAAGATTGCCAAGGATGACAGCACGGAAAAGCGTATCAAAAAGAATACCGCGAAGCGGGAGGATATCGTACAGTTTGCCTTGTCCTTTGTCGGCAAGATCCCGTATGTCTACGGTGGTGACAGCCTGGAGACCGGTGTGGACTGTTCCGGATTTGTTCAGCAGGTGTTTAAGCACTTCGGTGTGGACCTTCCCCGGACCTCCGGTGAACAGGGTTCTACCGGAGAGAGCATCTCTTTTGACGAAATCCGGCCGGGAGATCTGATCTACTACGGCGGTCACATCGCAATCTATATCGGGGACGGTCAGGTGGTGCATGCCTCCAACCGGAAAACCGGGATCAAGGTATCCATCTGGAACTACCGCAGCGTGCGGAGTATCCGGAACGTTCTTAAGTAGTGGGAAACAATGATACATCAGGAGGGTGATACGGGCAGGTATCCCTGATAGATTCGAAGAAAAGAAAAGGGAAGAAGCCCGGCAGCTCATACATAGGCTGCCGGGCTTCTTCGTTTAGTATGTTTCAGTTAGTATGCTTCGGTCAGTAAGCTGTTGTTATGCTTCCGGTTCAATCAGACCATAGGTTCCGTTCTTTCTCTTATAGACGACACAAACCTGGTCGGTCTCGGAATCACGGAACATATAGAAGGAGTGCCCCAGCATCTCCATCTGCAGGCAGGCCTCCTCCGGATCCATCGGCTTCAGAGCGAAGTGTTTGGTGCGGATGATCTTGATGGCATCCTCCTCATCCTCCTCTGTCTCTTCCTCCAGATAGGTGGGGGTAAATCCGCTCTGATAACGGTCGATCAGGCGGTGTTTATGCCGGCGCAGCTGGCGCTCGATGGTTTCCTGAACCATATCGATAGAGGCGTACATATCGGTACTGATCTCCTCCGCCCGGATGGTGGTTCCTTTCATGGGGATGGTTACTTCTATCTTCTGACGATCCTTTTCTACGCTTAACGTAACCTGAACTTCTGTATTATCCTGGAAATATCTTTCCAGCTTGGAAAGCTTGGAAATAACCATTTCCTGAAGTCTGGGAGTAAGCTCCAGATTTTTTCCTGAGATCGTAAAACGCATAACATCAGCTCCTTTTCTGAGAAATCTACACCCTTTCCCAAAAAGAAAGAATGCGAGAAAGAAAATGCAGATAAAAAGAAAAAACAGGTTCGAAATATCTGCATCATTGAATATGGAATCATATTCTATGCGTCAATTTTACCATATATGCCTAAAAAAGCAAGTCCAAAAACAAAATAATTATTATATAAGTGAGTTTAGAATTACAAATAATGGGAGTTGCATTGAAGATTGGAAGAT
>CAMOYN010000128.1 GCA_946630035.1 uncultured Lachnospiraceae bacterium | reverse complement strand
GTTAAGACACCGCCCTTTCACGGCGGTAACATGGGTTCAAATCCCGTTGGAGTCATTTCGGACCTTTAGCTCAGTTGGTGAGAGCAGTCGGCTCATAACCGATCGGTCCCGGGTTCGAGTCCCTGAAGGTCCACTTGCGATTTAGGCCCGTTGGCTCAGTTGGTTAGAGCGCCGCCCTGTCACGGCGGAGGCCATCGGTTCAAGTCCGATACGGGTCGCTTGTTGGCGACAACAAAATGTGCGTGTAGCTCAGCTGGATAGAGCACTTGACTACGGATCAAGGTGTCGGGAGTTCGAATCTTCTCACGCACGTCTCAGGAAAAACGTCAAAAGTCTTGGTAAAGACTTTAGACGTTTTTCTTGTATCAAAGATTTTTGCGGCCATGGCGGAATTGGCAGACGCGCTGGTTTTAGGTGCCAGTAGCTTTCGCTGTGTGGGTTCGAGTCCCACTGGCCGCATAGTTTTAACCCACGTACCACCGTGGGTTTGTTTGATTACATTATATTTTACAGGAGACAAAAATGGCCAGAAACCGCAGAAAATTCAGAGAGTTGTTTCATGTTGAAGCTGAACGGATGACCTATTACTATGCCTTTCCGGAGGAATTGCCGGATCCTCTGACAGGGATTGTCGGATATGTTGTGAATGACAGTGCGCCGGGGCTGAAGATCGCTCTGGAGATCGACGAAGAATACCTCAAAGGGCAGAAATCCATTTTCCCGCTCCTGTATATCGATCCGGAGAATTATATCGGAGACTGCCGGATTGTTCTTACAAAGGAAATGTTTGAGAGACTTCAGAAACAGGATCCGGAGATTCTGTTTGGCCTGTGGCATGAAGTGGGACAGTTCCATACGATGGAAGAGCATGTAGAGGAGTATCTGTCCTATTCTGACCGGAGCAACTCCGGGATGACGGCGGATCAGTATCTGGCTATGCTGAATAATGAACTGCTGCCTTATCAGGAAGCGGCGGATGCGTTCGCCCAGGCCTACTGCGGCAGAGATGAGAGTATCATTGCCATCAATGGTATGATTTCCCGGGCAAAGAAACATCCGGAGACGATGAATGACCGTGCCCTTCTCCAGGAACTGCTCATTCGTAAAAAAGCAGTATCCGCCAGAGAGATGCCGCAGGAAAAATGATAAAACAGGAAAAATGATACAAAGAGAAACGGAACCTTTGGGGGAAGGTTCCGTTTCAAAAGGGGAAAATATATGAAAAACGATATCAGGAAAACATCCTGACAAAATTTATAATACTAGGAAATTGTGTCTTTTTTGTGTTCAAAGTCTTAAGAATCCTTGTAGACGAATTTTCACGGTTTGTAGGGGGGCAATATGAGAGGGAAAAGGGAAAGATACACTTATTATGATGATTACGATGATGACCGGGAAGAGGGAGGAGGCCTGCTTCTTCCTTTGATCCTGTTGGTGATTGTCATACTGCTCCTGACAATCCTGTATCTGGTCGGAACGATGTATTTTCGAAGTCATTTTATGATGGGAACGGTAGTTAACGGAATGGATGTGTCCAGGATGACTTCGGAGGAAGTGCAGGAACGGCTGTCTCAGGAGGTCAGCGAGTACACGTTGATTGTATATGAGCGTGCGGCAGACGGATCTGAGATGAAGGAAACCATCGGCAGTGGGGAGATCGGTCTGGAGATGGTTTTTGATACGGTTCTGGAAGACCAGCTGGCAAAGCAGTCCGGGATAAAATGGGTGAAAATGATGTTTGACTTGGATTCCCCGAATCTGCAGGCTAACACCGCGCTGCATTATGACAGTACGGCCTGGCAGATGAAGATGGACAGCATGCAGTGCTTTGATGAGAATTTTATTAAACAGCCCGAAGATGCCTATTTGTCCGGCTATCAGGATGGAACAGGATTTCAGATCGTTCCGGAAGTGCCCGGAAACCAGCCGAACCGTGAGATTATCACAGCGGCTCTGGAACAGGCGGTTCTTTCCCTTGACAGTGAGATCCGTCTGGAAGAAGTGCCGGATGCCTATCGCACCCCGGCGATTACCACGGCGGATAAGGACCTTCAGCAGCAGAAACAGGCGCTGGATGAGGTGGCAGGTATCAAGATCACCTATCATTTTGGGGATAGCACCGAAGTGCTGGACGGAGACACGATCCGGAACTGGATCAGCCTGGGAGAAGACAACCAGGTCATTCTGGACGAATCCCGGGTGGAGGCCTTTGTGGCCAGTCTGAGAAAGAAGTATGATACGATCTTCCGCCCCCGGATTTTCATGACCTCCTATGGGGAAGAAGTGGAGATCGAGGAAGGGGATTATGGGTGGTGGATGAACTATGTCCAGGAACAGCAGGAACTGACAGCCATGATCAAAGCGGGAGAGAGCGGAGAGAGAACGCCCGTGTACTTTCAGACAGCGGCCCAATACGGGGATGAGGATTACGGGGACTCCTATGTGGAAGTCAACCTTACGGCGCAGCATATATTCTGCTATAAAGACGGTCAGCTCGTACTGGAGTCGGACTGTGTCTCAGGAAAAGCCACCAAGGATCGTCAGACACCGGAAGGCATCTATGGGATTACTTATAAAGAGCGGAATGCGACCCTGGAAGGCGAGGGATATTCTACGCCGGTCATGTACTGGATGCCTTTTAACGGGAATGTAGGACTGCATGATGCCTCCTGGCGCAATAAGTTCGGAAAGAATTTTTACAAGTCCAGCGGTTCCCACGGATGTGTGAATCTCCCTTATCTGGTGGCGAAGGAACTGTACGGATATGTGGAGAAGGGAACTCCCGTTATCGTGTATTCCCTCGAGGGAACCGAATCCAAATCGGTTACGAAACAGGGGGAGGACGAACTGGTTCAGGCCGCCATCGATGCCATTGACAGTATCGGAACGGTGGAGAAAACGGAAGCCTGTGAGAAGCTGATCGAACGGGCGAGAGATCAATACAACGATCTCAGCCGGAGCGGCAGAAAAAAAGTGACCAATCTGGATGTCCTGGAGGCTGCAGAAGAAGCCTTTGACAATCTGGAGTAGCGAAAGGATAAAAGCGGAAGAAGCCTTTGACAATCTGGATTACGAAAGGAAAAAAGTGAAGGATAATATTGTATTGATCGGAATGCCGGGATGCGGCAAAAGTACGGTAGGAATTGTTCTCGCAAAAGCACTGGGATATCAGTTTCTGGATTCTGATCTTTTGATTCAGAACCGGGAGAAACGGCTGCTCTGCGAGATTATTGAACAGGAAGGTCTGGACCGTTTCAATCAGATTGAAGAGGAGGTCAATGCCTCGATTCAGGCAGAACGTACGGTGATTGCGACAGGAGGAAGTGTGGTATATGGTCCATCCGCTATGGAGCATCTGAAAGAGATCGGAACGGTGGTCTATATGAAACTCTCCCTGCCCGCTGTGCAGGAGAGACTGGGGGATCTGACCAGACGAGGGGTGTCCTTCCGCCCGAATCAGACACTGAGCGACCTGTATGAAGAAAGAATCCCTCTCTATGAGAAATATGCCGATCATATCGTGGACGAAGAAGGCATGGATATCCGGCGGGTGGTCAGGAAGATAACCCAGATATTCGAACAGCAAAAATAATTGATAGTTAGCAAAAAATTATTGCGTTGTAAGCAACCCAAAAATTGACAGACTTCTTTTCACATGTTAAAATGGTAGCGTGAGAAAGGAAGGTGGCTATGAACCATAAGATGAAATCCAGTGCATGGGATGGATTATTTGAAGCAGTTCTTCACTTACAGAGCATGGAAGAGTGCTACGCCTTTTTTGAAGATGTGTGTACGGTGAATGAATTGATCTCCATATCGCAGCGATTTGAAGTCGCAAAGATGCTGAGAGCAGGCAAGACGTATCTGGAGATCGCAGATAAAACGGGGGCTTCCACCGCTACGATCAGCCGGGTTAATCGCAGCCTGAATTATGGTTCCGATGGATACAATATGATCTTCAGCCGCATGGAGCAGGAAAAAAAGACAGATTAGTGGAGAAGAAAGAATGATTCAGCCAGAATGAGAGCGGTTTTGCCGCTCTCATTCTGGCTGGTTAGTCATCGTTATTTTCTGGAATCGTTATTTTCTGGAATCATTTTTTCCGGAATCTGCTTTTTTATTGTCTGATTTTCCTGATTCATCCGTCCGGGATGCCGATGCTTTCATATCATCGATCAGAAATTCCATCATTCGTTTCTTAAGCGAGACATCGAAGGCGAGCATGGACACCAGAGCGAAGGTCTGCAGATACTCCAGTTCCTCTTCCGGAAGGTTCTTGTCGGTAAAGGAATTACCGGCCAGTTCAATCTTCTTGCGGACATCTTCGTGGCTGTCACGGTACATCTGATGTTCCAGTGTGAGGATGTCACGGTAGATCGTCCTCATGGATGTGCCGTTGTCCTTCTTCCCCCAGTATCTTCGGGTCATGGGCTCCAGAAGGACACTGATGTCTCCGATGGACAGGATGTTTTTTAAGTAATAGATGTAGTTCAGCAAAAGCAGGTGCTCATCGGTATATTTTTTCTTGACCGGTGCAGGCAGCAGACGGTTTTTGGTGTAATTATTGATCATGGTTTTGGTCAGTATCTTATCTTCCGGATTCCGACGCATGTCCTGCAGGCGCTCTTCCATAAAAGTGGTAACCTGATCCATGTACAGATCGATTTTAGGCAGCATGGAAGGACGGATATAGGGAATATGACTGTACTTTTCCAACAACACCTGAAAACGAGAAGATAGTTTCATATATACCTCTTTCTGACAAAACAGATAAAACAGAGAGACACACGAACCGGCAGGTTCTGACTCTGTTCTCCGATATCTATACTGGATTATATAGTATTGCATACTATTTTACAAGACAGAGGAGATGATTATGACAGATTTTTTATTAGATGAACTGAATGAACCACAGCGGGAGGCTGTGACCACGACGGAAGGCCCTCTCCTGCTACTGGCCGGTGCCGGATCCGGAAAGACCCGGGCGCTGACCTACCGGATCGCCTATCTGATTCATGAAAAAGGAGTCAAGCCCTGGCATATTCTGGCACTGACATTTACCAACAAGGCAGCGGAGGAGATGAAGCAGCGGGTAAATGATCTGGTGGGAATCGATGCCAATGCCGTGTGGGTATCCACGTTCCATTCCGCCTGTGTCCGGATTCTTCGCCGTCATGCGGAACTTCTGGGATATACAACCAGCTTTTCCATCTATGACAGTGATGACCAGAAGACCTTGATGAAACAGGTGATAAAGAAACTGGATGTAGATCCCAAGATCTATAAAGAACGCTCTGTCCTGGCGATGATATCCTCTTCCAAAAATGAACTGATTTCCGATCTGGAATTCAATCAGATTCATCAGGGAGATTTCCGGCTCCGTAAAACCGGGGAGCTGTACAGCGAATACCAGAGACAGCTTAAGATGAATAACGCCATGGATTTTGATGATCTTCTGCTGAATACGGTGCGTTTGTTTCAGATCGCCCCGGATGTGCTGGAGGATTATCAGGAGCGTTTTCAGTATATACTGGTGGATGAGTACCAGGATACGAATACAGCCCAGTTTAAGATTGTCTCCATGATTGCGGGAAAATACAAGAATCTCTGCGTCGTGGGGGATGACGATCAGTCGATCTATAAATTCAGAGGCGCAAATATCCGGAATATTCTGGATTTCGAGAGGGTATTCCCCCAGGCCAGGACCATTAAACTGGAACAGAATTACCGTTCTACGAAAAATATTCTGGAAGCCGCCAATCAGGTCATTGCCCACAATATGGGACGGAAAAAGAAGACCCTGTGGACCGATAACGACGAGGGCGTCAAAGTGGCGTTCCGACAGTATGATTCCGCCTTCGATGAGGCAGATGGCATTATCCGGGATATCATACAGAACCGGGAACAGTATAGTTATGGAAAATGTGCCGTTCTGTACCGGACCAATGCCCAGTCCCGGCTGCTAGAAGAAAAATGTGTTGCGTATAATGTTCCCTACCAGCTGGTCGGCGGGGTAAACTTCTATCAGAGAAAAGAAATCAAGGATCTGATCTGTTATCTCAAGACGATTGATAACGGAAGGGACGATCTGGCAGTCCAGAGGATTATCAATGTCCCGCGCCGGGGCATCGGAGCCGCCTCCATCAGTAAACTGATGGATTATGCGGATAGCCGGGACATTCATTTCTTCGATGCGATCTGTGAGTATGAGCATATTTCCGGCCTGGGAAGGGCCGGCGCCCGGATCGGGGAGTTTCTCACTCAGATCCAGGCATTGCGGGCGAAAGCAGAGTTTCTTACGGTGAAGGAACTGCTGGAACAGGTACTGGAAGATACCGGGTACCGGGCAGAACTGGAATCGGAAGAAACGGTGGAAGCGGAATCCCGGCTGGAGAATATCAAAGAACTGATCAACAAGGCCGCGGGAATGAAGGATGAAGCCGGTGACCCGACAGCGCTTGGCCGTTTCCTGGAAGAAGTCGCGCTGGTGGCAGAAGTGGACAATATGAACCCGGACGAGGAGAGAGTGATACTGATGACACTCCACAGCGCGAAGGGACTGGAATTCCCCAAGGTTTATCTGAGCGGGATGGAGGAAGGTCTGTTCCCGGGGATGATGTCGATCAATTCCGGTGATCCGGAGGATCTGGAAGAAGAGAGGCGGCTTTGCTATGTGGGGATTACCCGGGCCAGAGAGATTCTTGTCATGTCAGCGGCAAGAACGCGGATGGTCAACGGGGAAAATCACTATTCAAGAGTCTCCCGCTTCGTAGAGGAGATCCCCGCGGGGATGCTGCAGCAGAGAAACCATGATGCGGAACACAGAGATGCCCTCCGGATGAGCAGCCGCGGAACCGGTTACAGCCGACCCAAGGCGGCGGTTCTCAGCACCCCCGGAAATATCAGCTACCGGCTGGGCAAAGAATTTACGGTGGAGAAAGCAGATCAGCTGGACTACTCCGTGGGCGACCGGGTCCGCCATGTCAAATTCGGCGAAGGCACCGTCACAAACATCGAAGAAGGAAAGCGGGATCACGAGGTCACGGTACAGTTTGACCGGGTGGGAGAGAAGCATCTGTTTGCTTCCTTCGCAAAGCTGGCAAAGATCCAATAAACCGTCGATCGAGACAGGTTTGAGGGAATTCATAAAAAATTAATGGTAATCAGGGATAATTCATGGTATACTATATCAGGTGATACTGTTTATAAAATAATAAGAAAGGAAGGGTGAATATGAATTTCAACATGAACAAACTGGAAGAACTGGTAGCAGCCAGCAAGATCAACAGCCTGCTGAA
>CAMOYN010000127.1 GCA_946630035.1 uncultured Lachnospiraceae bacterium | reverse complement strand
GCTTTAATCTCTGACGCGGGTTTGTATCCCACGTCTGAGACAAGTTTCCATTTGCACATTCCTCTCACGACTAAAGTCACGAGAATCCTGCGTCAGAGATTGAACCTCATGCTGTGTTCCGGTTCCACAGAAAAGACCGGCAGTCTTACGGCTGCCGGTCCTCCATTTCCCCTTTATCAGATTAATTGCGTTTTAATATCTTATACGAATCCCTGCTCCCGCATGGCCTGTACGACCTTCTGGAAACCAGCGATATTGGCTCCCACCACATAGTTGCCATCCAGATTATACTCAGCAGCCGCTTCCGAGACCTGGGTCCAGATTCCCTTCATGATACCATGAAGGTCTGCATCCACTTCATCAAAGCTGCGGCGTGTACGCATGCTGTTCTGGGCCATCTCCAGGGCAGATACTCCGACACCTCCGGCATTACTTGCCTTACCAGGCATGAACAGAACACCCTTCGCCTGCAGATAGTCGGTCGCCTCACGGGTGGTAGGCATGTTCGCTCCCTCTGTTACTGCGAAGCAGCCATTCGCCACCAGATCCATCGCATCGTCCAGATCCAGTTCGTTCTGAATGGCGCAGGGGAATGCCACATCACAAGGGATCTCCCATACTTTCTTGCCATCCCGATACGTACTTCCGGGAACAATCTTAACGTATTCGCTGATACGTCCCCGGCGAACCTCTTTGATCTCCTTCACCACCTGCACATCGATACCGTTGGGATCATAAACGTAGCCGTTCGAATCACTGACCGTTACTACCTTTGCTCCCATCTGCTGTGCTTTTTCTACGGCGTAAGTTGCCACATTGCCGGAGCCGGATACTACCACGGTGGAGCCTTCCAGGGATCTTCCGTGGGCACGAAGCATCTCTTCTGCGATGTAACATACACCATAACCGGTGGCTTCGGTACGGCACAGGGAGCCTCCCCACAGAAGACCTTTTCCGGTAAGAGTACCTTCATACTGATTGGTCAGCCGTTTGTACTGACCATACAGGTAACCGATCTCACGGCCGCCGACACCGATATCCCCTGCCGGAACGTCCTCGTTCGGTCCGATATATTTAAACAGCTCGGTCATAAAGCTCTGGCAGAATGCCATTACTTCCCGGTCGGATTTTCCTTTCGGGTTGAAATTGGCACCACCTTTGCCGCCTCCGATGGGCTGGCCCGTCAGTGCATTCTTGAAAGTCTGCTCAAATGCCAGGAAATTCATACTGCTTCGATTTACGCTGGGATGGAAACGCAGACCGCCCTTATACGGACCGAGAGCACTGTTAAACTGAACCCGGAAGCCACGGTTAATCTGAAGTTTTCCTTTGTCATCCACCCACGGAACCCGGAAGGAAATGCTTCTCTCCGGCTCCAGAAGATGCTCCAGCACTCTTTCCCGGCGGAACTCTTTCTCATATCTCTTCACCACTGGTTCAATGGAATCCAGAACTTCTTTGGCCGCCTGATGGAACTCCGGCTCCGCAGGATTCATCTCTCTTACCATCTGCATAACGTTCGAAATATATGACATATTATCCCTCCAATTCCGGCCCACGTATAATCTAAACTCCCGCTCCCATTCTGAACTCATATCGGACGGGTTTCACTTTCTCGCAATAACGCGGTGGTGTGTTGCCTTGTCTTGTGTGATACTATACTATCGTCAAATCATTTTGTCAAGCCCGAATTTAATTTAATTAAGTAATTTTTATATTTACATTACTTTATTAACCATCTGGCCCGTTTAGCTTAATAAAAAATGCCAGGTACAAAACATGTTTTGTACCCGGCATTGATTTTTTCAGTGGCACTTATTTTCAGCGCAGCACCACCTTATGATTTGTAAGTCCCCGAAGGATCCTTTCAATACTTCTGGCGGCCTCTTCCTCCGTAATATCATGGTCGGAGGCCTGGAAACGCAGGTGCCAGGTCATCGATTTGAGCCCCTTTCCGATCTGCTCTCCCTGGTAGACATCGGCCAGCTCCAGCCGTTCCAGCAGATCTCCTGCCTGGTCCAGAATCCACCGACGTACATTCCCCGCCGGTGTCTTCTCCTGTACCAGGAGATTGATATCCCGGCTGATCCGGGTATGGCGGTTCAGTCCGGTAAAATGCGGCTCGAAAGAGGCCCGGGAGACAATTTCAGGCAGATCCAGCACCGCTATGGTAACTCGCTGCAAAATACCGTAATCTTCAGCCACCAGCGGATGAACCTCTCCCAGGAAACCGATAATCTGCCCATCATACACTATATTGGCCTGACGCCCGGGATGTAAGAACGGTTTTTCTGAGGCCGGATCATATACCGGAGTATCTCTCAGTCCGGTCCTGCGCAGGAATTCCTCTGCGATTCCCTTCATTGCAAAGAAATCATCTCTCCCGTAGGCTCCCAGAGTGAATTGTGTTCTCTCCTCCGGCAGCTCGCTGCGGGAAAGATCCCTCGGAATATATATATTCGCGATCTCATAGGCACTGAAATGACGGTGTTTTCTTTCCGCATTCAGTCCCAGAGTAGACAGCATATGGCCGATGGAAGTCGTACGCATAATGCTCAATTCTTCCGAAAGAGGATTCTGAATCCGGATTGCATCCCTCAGCGGAGACTCCTCCGGCAGCCGAAGTCTGTCAAACACGACCGGATCATCGAAGGAATAGGTCATGATCTGACTATATCCATAAAACTCCGCCAGATTTCCCGCGATCTGTTCGATCTTCATCTTCAGCGGCAGGCTGCCTCGGGTGGTTTCCACCCGGGGGATCGTCACCGGAATCTTATCGTATCCATAAAGACGGGATATCTCCCCTGCCAGTTCCGCTTCACTCTCCAGGTCCTGACGGCCGATGGGAGTGATAATATCATTATTGACAGGATCATATTCACAGCCCAGCCGGGACAGCAGTTCCAGCATCTCCTCCCGGGGAATCCGGGTTCCCAGGAGATGATTGATCCAGTCCGGAGTAAAAGAAATCCTCCGGGAACCCACGACCGTGGAGCACTCATCAATCATCCCACCCACAATCTCTCCGCACCCCAGTTCCTCAATCAGCTGGCAGGCCCGGTTCAGACCATCCTCTGCATAGTTGGCATCCAGACCACGGGCAAACCTCTTCGAGATTTCTGTGGTAAGCTCCAGCTGAGAAGACATCCGGCGGATATAGGCACCATCAAAGCAGGCCGCTTCCAGCACAATGTTCCTCCCGCTCTCCGACACTTTGGTACGGGCACCTCCCATGATGCCGGCGATACCAATCGGCATCTGACTGTCACACAGCATCAGCGTCTGTGAACCGACATTTCTCAGCTGCCCGTCCAGAGTACGGAACTTATTGCCATCTTCCCCATGCTCCAGAATCAGAGTATGACCGTTCAGGCTGTCCAGATCAAAAGCCAGCAGTGGTTGTCCGTATTCTTCCATAACAAAATTGGTGATATCTACCAGGTTGTTTACCGGGCGGATCCCACAGGAAACCAGCATCCGCTGCATCCATCGAGGGGACGGTCCCAGCTGTACATTCTTAATGACACGGGCACAGTACCGAGGGCAGAGGACGCCGTCCCGGACCTTTACCGTCAGGTAGTCCTCAATCTTCTCCTCATTTTCCGCAAAGCGAACCGCCGGATCCCGGAACGGCAGGCCAAACACAGCCGCCACTTCCCTGGCCAGCCCCAGTACCCGGAAACAGTCTTTTCTTGCGGAAGGAGGTTCGATGGTAAACAGGACGTCCGAAAGTCCCAGGATCTTCACCGCATCCGCTCCTACCTCCGCCTCTTCATCGAACACAAATATCTCATAGGCCGGAGAATCATCGGTAGTCTCCCGGATAAACCCCAGTTCCTTTACCGAGCACAGAACCCCTTCGGAAACCATGCCGCGGATCGTCTCCCGCTGAATTCTCACGCCGTCACTGCCGGATTCTTCGCTGTCGTGGAGACGGTCTACCTTGCCTCCCACCAGTGCCACAGGAACCCGGTCTCCCTGCTTTATATTGTCCGCTGCCGTGATACACTGGATCGGCCGGTCCGTTCCGATGTCAACGGTTACAATCGTCAGATTTTCCGCATCCGGATGTTTCATCATCCAGCGGATCTTTCCCACCACAATCTGTTCCAGATTCCGGTCAATCCGCTCCCAGGCAGACACTTTGGTACCGGACATGGTCATGACATCGGCAAACTCCTGGGGTGTCACCGACAACTCCGGAACATAATTTTTTATCCATGATAATGTTATTTTCATCGCATTTCCCCTCAAAACCCGTCAGAACTGTGCCAGAAAACTCTCATCGTTCTCATACAGCAGGCGGATGTCACTGATCTGCATTTTCAGCATGGTGATCCTCTCCACATCCAGACCAAATCCGAAGCCAGAATACACATCCGGATCAATTCCGCTCATGGCCAGCACCTTCGGATGAATCATCCCGCAGCCGAGAACCTCGATCCACCCCGCTCCGTCACACACAGGGCAGCCCTTCCCTCCACAATGAAAGCAGGATACATCCATCTTGGCGCTGGGTTCATTATAAGGGTATTTATATGGTCTGAATTTTACCCTTGCCAGATCTCCCCACATGTGGCGGGCAAAAGAAGCCATCGTTCCTTTCAGATCCGAGAAGGTAATATTCTTATCAATGACCAGGCCTTCGATCTGATGAAAGTTCGGCAGATCATTGCGGTCAGCCTCCTGGGCACGGAACACTCTTCCCGAGGCAATCGCACAGATCGGAGGCCGCTGCCTCTCCATCACCCGGATTTCGACCGAGGTTGTCTGAGTCCTAAGAAGAATGTTTTCATTGATCTTCAGAGGATTCTGCTCTTCTCTCTGAGGATGGTCATCCGGAATATTCAGTGCTTCAAAATTGTAATAGTCGTATTCGACTTCCGGTCCTTCCACCACCTGGTAGCCCATACCGATGAAGATTTCCTGTATCTCCTCCATCACCTGGGTGACCGGATGGGTATGGCCAGCCTGAATCTTTGTGGCCGGAAGTGTCACATCAATCGCTTCCTCTTCCAGCCGTTTTCTGAGGGCCGATCGTTCCAGACGATCCCTGTGTTCAGCAAACACTTCCTCCAGACGTGTCTTCGCATCATTGACCGCCGCACCGAAATCCGCTTTCTCCCCCACCGGAAGCGTCTTCAGTTTTTTCATCTCGCCGGTCAGAATGCCATTCTTGCCGAGATATTGTCTGCGGACCTTTGCCAGTGCGTCGTTGTCGGCCGCTCTTACCATGGCCTCCGATGCCTCCCGGCAGATCTCTTCGATATGTTTCTTCATATTTTCCCCCCTGACATTCACCGCTCATAATTCTGTTAAGAGCATGCTATTTAGGAATAAATTGAAAACATTATATTTCATTTCAAAAAAAAATGCAATCTCCCTTTCGAGTGTTGTTGCCGCTCTTTCGCGGTTTATGTTATGATATAGAAGAACCTTCCGTTTAATCGTATGGATTGGGAAAGCAGCTGTTTACGTTTTTTTGTATAAAATAAGGAGAATCCTATGCTGATCAGAAACGCTCATATCGTGGATCCGGTAACACGGATGGATGCCATGGCCGATATAGAAATCAAAGAAGGACGGATTCACCGTGTAATCTGGCATTCTGCCGGCGGTGAGGGCCTGGATGCCAGTCGTACCGGAACGCCGTCGGAGGAGAATTGCCCGGAGACCATCGACGCTTCCGGTTTTGTGGTCTCTCCGGGGCTGGTTGACACCCATGTTCATTTCCGGGATCCGGGGCTCACCTATAAAGAAGATATTTTCACCGGTGCCGCCGCTGCAAAAAAAGGCGGTTTCACCACGGTTATTATGATGGCCAACACGAAACCCGTAATTGACACCCCGGAGCTTCTCGCCGCCAATCTGGAAAAAGGAAGACAGACGGGGATCCATGTGATGCAGGCTGCATCCGTTACCAGAGGACTGAAAGGGAAAGAGATCACTGACATGAGGGCACTGGCCGAAACCGGTGCGGCCGGCTTTACCGATGACGGCATCCCTCTGATGGATGAGAAATTGCTGTTCGAGGCCATGAATCTTGCAAAGGAACTGGATCTTCCCATCAGCCTTCACGAGGAAGATCCGGCCTTTATCGCCTCCCCGGGGGTACATCAGGGAAAAGTGTCCCGGCAGATGGGCCTGGGCGGAGCTTCGGCTCTGGCGGAAGAGGTGATGACGGCCAGGGATTGTGCCCTGGCGCTTGCGAGCGGAGCCGATGTCGTCATCCAGCACATCAGTTCCGGCCGTTCCGTGGATATTGTCCGGGCCGCCAGAGCCATGGGCGCTCATATTCATGCGGAGGCCACACCTCATCACTTCACGCTGACCGAAGACGCCGTACTCACCCACGGCACCTATGCCCGGATGAATCCCCCGCTGCGGACGGAGGAGGACCGACAGGCCATCCTGAGCGGTCTGAAGGATGGCACCATCGATGTCATCGCCACGGATCACGCTCCCCACTCCACCGAGGAGAAGGCCCGTCCCTTTGCCGAAGCACCCAGCGGTATCACCGGCCTGGAGACGTCTCTGGCTCTGGGTATCACCACCCTGGTCCGGGGCGGAGTTCTCACTCTCATGGAGTTGATGGAACGCATGAGCATGAATCCGGCCCGGCTCTACCGGCTGAATCCCAAAGGGATCACCCCCGGTGCCCCCGCAGATCTGGTGATCTATGCTCCAGATGAGACATTTATCGCCGGCGACTACGCCTCCAAAGCCATCAACTCCCCCTTCACCGGGATGGAATTGTATGGAACTGTAAAATATACGATCTGCGGAGGAAATGTCGTTTACCGGCAGAAATAATGGCCCAGCTCCATCGGGAATCTTTTTACCGGCAGAAATATTGGCAGCTATCGGATTTTATCTGAGATGCGCTGTCCTCATCAGGAGTTCAAACTTATCCCATATCTCTGAAAAATCCACTTTACAGGCACCGTTCCAGATTCCCACAGGGACGGTGTCTTTTAGTCCATAGATCACCGGAGCGTCCCAGTGCTCCTGCGTCAGCACCACAATGGTCTCCTTCTCCGGATCAATCATCCAGTATTCCTGCACCCCGGCCCGGCGGTACTTGTAAAGTTTCAGCTGCATATCCTTTTTCCGGGTCGACGGCGAGAGTACTTCCACCAGAAATTCCGGTGCCCCGAATACGCGGAAATTCTTCAATCGGTTCAGGTCACAGACAATCAGCACATCCGGCTGCACCATCGTCCTCTCATCTTCATCCAGCTGCACATCCACAGGCGATATGAACGGCATACATTTCCTGCCGTTTTCCAGGACATGCCCCATCAATTTATGATGGATGAAACCA
>CAMOYN010000126.1 GCA_946630035.1 uncultured Lachnospiraceae bacterium | reverse complement strand
TCACTTCTTCGGATGCTCCGGCGCCGGGGGGTGGCAGCATCTCGGCTCTTGCAGGTTCTCTGGCGGGAGCCCTGGCGGAGATGGTGGCGCGGCTCACCGTTGGTCGTGAAAAGTATGCGGCCTCTCAGGAGGATATGGAGAGGGTTCTGGCGGAAGCAGCTGCGATCAAAACGGAGCTGGTGGAAGCTATTGATAAAGACAGTGACTCCTTTAATCAGTATATGGCGGCGCTGGCTATGCCGAAATCCACGGAGGAGGAGAAAGCTGCCAGAAGAGCTGCCATGCAGGAAGGCCTGAAGGAGGCTGCTCGGGTTCCCCTGGCGACGGCGGAAGCGGCGGTGAAAGTATTGCCTCTGGCGGAGCTTTGTGTCACGAAGGGAAATCCCAATGCCGTGACGGATGGTCTGGTGGCTACGATGATGGCCAGGAGTGCGGTGCTGGGTGCTGTTTTTAATGTCCGTATCAATCTGGAATCTATTAAAGATGAGGAATTTGTACGTGAGACAGCGAAACGTACCGATGAACTGGTGGCTCTGGCCCTTCAGGGAGAAGAAGAGATCTTCCGGCAGAAAGACATTGCCGCGGATTGCTTATGAAAATCATACATATCGATGATACTGTGACGACCCGCTGGTCGGGAGGAACCACGACTCAGCTGATGATCTGGCCGGAGGGCGCTTCTTACGCGGACCGGAATTTCCTGTTCCGATTGTCCAGCGCCGTGGTGGAGGATGAGGAGAGTGTTTTCACCTCTCTGCCGGACTATCATCGATTTCTGTCTATACGTAAGGGAGAGTTACAGCTGCGGCACGACGACGGGGACTGGTATAACCTTCCCGTGGGCCAGGTGACTTCCTTTGACGGAGGCAGTCAAACGGTGAGTTGTGGCCGTGTAACAGATTACAACCTGATGATTAGAAAAGGAAAGGTCACAGGTGGTATGAAGGCTGTCCGCTGTGAAGGCGGTCGCCTGAGAAAATGGACGGAACTATTTCCTGAATGGGAAGCAGAGAGGCAGAAGGCTGAGAAAGGGGGAGAAACTATTTATACCCTGTTCCTCTCGGAAGGTACGCTGCTTCGCCTGACCGGCTCTTCCGAAGCTCTGCTCCACACCGGTGAAATGGCCGTATTTGAAGGGATAGATGAGATATCTCATGTCTGGCTCGACATGGAGCAGGACGGGATCGTGATCGGAACCGTCTGTCAGTCAATATAGCATCATGAAGAGGGACGATCCTTACGAAAGGACCGTCCCTCTTCATGCCTCGTATTAAAGATTGTATTTTGTAAATAATGCGAAAATCTCTTGTATTTGTCTCAGATATATGATAAGTTTGAAGATGTGAAAACGATTTCATATAGTGATTGTCAGATGTTTTGGGAAAGGAGCCGGTGTGTCGTCGGGAAGAGCGGTTTTTCTGGATGTGGACGGGACTTTGACGCCCCGGGGGAGTAATGTGCCTCCGGCTTCTGCGGTCCGGGCGATTCGCTCTGCGCGGGAGGCTGGGCACAAGGTATTTCTCTGCAGTGGGAGGAACCTGGGGATGCTGTCGCCGTTGTTGCGGATCGGTTTTGACGGGGTGATTGCCTGTTCCGGTGGAATCGTTATGCGTGGGGACCGGGTGATCTATGACTGTCCGATGACGGATGTACAGAAGACGACGGCGATGGAGGTGTTTGAGAAGAGCGGTGTTTTCCGTACGCTGGAGTGCCGGGAGAATTCTTTTTCCGATGAGGATTACGTGGGGTTTCTGAAGCGGACGAGGTTGGAAGACCGGGATCTGCTGGAGGAACGTGAGGAACTGGTGAGGGCGCTGAATATCCGGCCGATGTCGGAGTACCGGAATCAGCCGGCCTATAAGATGGTCCTGCTTTTTCATTCCATGGAACAGCTGGAGGAGCCGAAAAGATGGCTGGAGAAGGATTTTGAGCTTGTGATCCAGGGAATGAACCGAGCGGGGATTATCAACGGAGAGTTGCTGAACCGGTGTTTTGATAAGGGAACCGGTGTGCGGTTTCTGTGTGAGTCGGTGGGAATATCCTGCGAAGACTCGGTTGGTTTCGGGGACAGCAACAATGATCGTGAGATGCTGGAGACGGTGGGGCTTTCCTTCTGTATGGCGGACGGAAGCCCTGAGATGCGGTCTCTGGCGGACCGGATCTGTCCGTCCGTGGAGGAGGACGGACTGTATCGTGGATTTCTGGACGCGGGGCTGATTCAGGATAAAAATTGTACGAACCAGGATAGAACCGGGGAGTTGTAAGGTGCGGGGGAAGATACTATTTGGGAGGATAGGTATGGAGGAGATGGGAAAATCTTCCATAGGAAAGGAGCCTTTCTGGAGAAGGTTCCTGAAGAAGGGGATTTTTGGTTTCTTTTTTCATGAAGAAAAGAAGCCGGGACAGAAGATAATAAAGGAAGAGCCGGTGGTTCCGGCGAAGGTTGTGATCCGCTGTGAGGCGGGGGAGATCCTGCAGCCGGCGAATGGCCGGGTGATCCCAAGAAAAGAGATTCCCGATGAGGAATTTGCGGCCGGTATCCTGGGAGAGGGTGTCGGTGTGGAGCCGGTGGACGGTGTGCTGGTAGCGCCGTTTGACGGAGTGGTTTCTTCGGTAGCCGAGGCGAAGCATGCGCTGGGTATTGTCGGACCCGGGGATATGGAGCTGCTGCTTCACGTGGGAGTGGATACCGTTACCATGAACGGAGATGGATTTAAACCGCTGGTGGAGGACGGGGATATTATAGAAGCCGGCCAGAAAATACTGCTTTTTGACCGGGAGAAGATTCGGGCGGCGCATCACCCGGATACGGTGGCGGTTCTGCTGACGAACAGTGATCATTTTAAACATGTGGTCTGCAGTTATGATGCACCGCAGTGACATTGCCCGGAATGCAGTGAGAGAAACCGTGAGATGGAATATGCGAGAAGTTATGTTTTTGAAAGGAGAAATACTAATTCATGTCTGCCAAGAAAAATACAGAGCAGAAAAAAGAGGATCCCCGGCACGATAAGCTGTTTCAGGAGAGAATGGCCAGCCGCCGGGACGAACTGAAGTGGCTGTATATGGAGCTGTATTCCAACCGGCCGATGTACGACGAGCTGGAAGCACAGCTGCTGTCCTACTATCATGCCCGGAATGAGGAACTAAAGGCCAGGGACATCATCCGGGAATCCTACCCGGAGTGGTACAAGCAGAATGATCTTCTGGGGATGATGTTCTATATCGATAATTTTGCCGGGAATCTGAAGGGAGTGGAAGAGAAACTTCCCTACCTGGAGGAGTGCCAGGTCAATTATATCCACCTGATGCCCTTCCTGGATTCGCCGGAAGGCCGGTCGGACGGAGGTTACGCCGTGGCGGATTTCCGGAAGGTGCAGCCGGCCCTGGGGGATAGGGAGGATCGGCCCTCTCGGACGGCAGCCTGCCATGAGCACGGTATGAATGTCTGCATGGATTTTGTCATGAATCATACCTCTGAGGATCATGAGTGGGCGGTGAAAGCCCGCCAGGGAGATCCGGAGTATCAGTCCCGGTTTTTCTTCTATGACAATGATTATATTCCGAAGCTTTATGAGCAGACGGTGCCCCAGGTGTTCCCCACCACGGCGCCGGGAAATTTCACTTATCTTCCGGAGATCGGCCAGTATGTGATGACCACCTTCTATCCCTATCAGTGGGATCTGAACTATCGCAATCCGGTGGTCTTTAATGAGATGATGTACAATTTCCTCTATCTGGCGAACCGGGGAATTGATATCATCCGGATCGATGCGGTCCCCTATATCTGGAAGGATCTCTACACCAGCTGCCGGAATCTTCCCCATGTCCACACCATTGTGCGGATGATGCGCCTAATTTCGGAGATCGTCTGCCCCGGTGTTCTGCTGCTGGGTGAGGTGGTCATGGAGCCGGAGAAGGTAGTGCCTTATTTCGGAACGGTGGAGAAACCGGAGTGTCATCTGCTGTACAATGTGACCACGATGGCTACCACCTGGCACACGGTGGCGACCCGGCAGGTGAAGCTTCTGAAGCAGCAGCTGGATATCGTCAATTCCCTGCCCAGGGATTACGTGTTCCTGAATTATCTGCGGTGCCACGATGACATCGGCTGGGGACTGGATTTTGAATCTCTGGCAAAGGACGGAATCGGCGAGGTGTCTCACAAGAATTATCTGAATGCCTATTTCCAGGGCTTTGCGGGATACAGCAACAGCCGCGGTGAATTGTACAATTACGACCCTGTGACCCAGGATGCGAGATTCTGCGGGACGACGGCGTCCATGTGCGGTGTCGAGAAGGCCGGCTATGAGCAGGACGAAGCCGGGATGGCCAAGGCTCTGAAGCTGGATATTATGCTTCACGCCTATCTCTACATGCAGTCCGGTATTCCCGTGATCTACAGCGGAGATGAGACGGCCCAGGTCAACGATTACACTTACAAAAATGACCCGAACAAGGCAGCGGATTCCCGCTATATTCACCGCGGGAAGATGGACTGGGAGCGGGTGGAGAAGAGAAAGGTTCCCGGCACACCGGAGTATAAGATTTTCACGGCATTGGAGAAACTCTCCGAGATTCGCCGCAGAGAACAGGTATTTGTGGCTGGTGCCGGCACCTGGACGCTGGATACCTGGGATCCTTCGATTCTGGGCATTGTCCGGGAGTACGGCGGCGATAAGATCATCGGCCTTTTCAATTTCAGCGAACAGGACCGCATGGCCTGGATCCACGAGGACGACGGACAGTACCGGGATCTGCTGACCGGTGAGGTACGCGAAGCCAGCGGCATCGGTATTCCGGCCTACGGATTCCTGTATCTGAAGAGAGAAAACTGATGTATAGGAAACGAACAAAACGCTTGCGTTTGGTTTCGTTTCCTGCGCCGGATTCGCGCTGCGAACGCAGCATATTCCTTGGCGAATCCGTGCGCATCCTCACGGAGTGTTTATCGTAAACGCATTTTGTAAATACGTTTACGATAACTTTGCCAGTATGGTTCGAGAGACCTTTTCTGCTGGCAGGTAAAGGACGGGAGCGCATATGACGATCAGTGACATAGCCAGGCTGGCGGGGGTGTCCAGTTCCGCCGTCTCAAGGTATTTTAACGATGGCTATATTTCGGTGGAAAAACGGGAATCGATTCGGAAAGTGGTAGAGGAGACCGGATACCGACCCTCTGTCTCTGCTCAGAATCTGCGTTCCCGGAAGACAACGATGATAGGTGTGATCCTGCCCCGGATCGATTCATATTCCATGACCCATGTGGTATCCGGCATCCTGAAGGAGCTGGACACCGCCGGCTACCACGTGATGCTGGCCGTGACGGAGAACGATCCCAAAAAGGAACTGGAGTACATCAAGGTTTGCCGGGATAAGCAGGTGCAGGGCATTATTCTGTCCGGTACGGTGCTGACGCCGGCCCACCGGCGGCTGATGCGGGAAGTGGATATCCCGCTGGTGCTGGTGGGACAGCAGGTGAAAGGACACCACTGCGTCTACCATGACGATTATCATTCGATGTATGATATGACAAAGAAAATTCTGTCCCAGGGACGGTCCCGTCTGGGATTTATCGGTGTGCTCAAAGAAGACAAGGCGGCCGGGGAATCCCGGATCCGGGGATTCCTGGAGGCTGTGAGGGATTACGGTCTGCCGGATCCTTCCGGGCAGGTAGAAATATCCGGATTTGACATTAAAGACGGATATAACAGCATGGAAAATCTGTATCGCCGATGTCCCGATCTGGAGGGGGTCATCTGTGCGACGGATAAGATTGCCGTGGGTGCCATGCAGTACCTGAAGGAACAGAAAACAGAGATTCCCGGACAGATCGTTGTTACAGGTCATGGGGATTCCGAACTGTCCCGGGTGACCTGCCCGTCTCTCACGACGATTCATTATTATTACGAAGACAGCGGAGCTCTGGCTGCCCGGATGCTGGTGGATATCATGAACCACCGGGATGACAGTGTGCGGCAGATCCGTATGGGATACTATCTGGTGGAGCGAGAATCCACTGAGGAAAGAATTATGGGTCCATCTGCAATGAACGAAGGAACCCACAATGACATACTTAAGAAGGGGGAATAGTTACCGATGAAAACCTTTGATACCGTTGCTCTGGGAGAACTTTTGATTGATTTTACCGAATCGGCCACCAGCATTCAGGGAAATCCTGTGATGGAAGCCAATCCCGGAGGAGCCCCCGGAAATGTGCTTTCCATGCTGACCCGGCTGGGACATCAGACCGCCTTCATCGGCAAGGTGGGGGAGGACATGTTCGGCCGCCAGCTCCTGGATGCCCTGAAGGAAGTGGGTATCGAGACCCGGGGCATCTGTCAGGATAAAGACGTCCGGACCACCCTGGCCTTTGTGCATACGCTGCCGGGCGGGGACCGGGAATTCTCATTCTACCGCAATCCCGGAGCCGATATGATGCTGAATGAGTCGGAGCTGGATACCGGTCTGCTTTCCGACTGCCGCATTTTCCATTACGGGACCTTGTCCATGACCCACGAGGGCTGCCGGGCCGCCACGAAAAAAGCCGTAGCCCTGGCGAAGGAAGCCGGCGCTGTGATCTCCTTTGATCCGAACCTGAGAGAGAGCCTGTGGAATTCTCTGGACGATGCCAGAGAACAGATCCTCTGGGGCATGGAACACTGTGATATCTTCAAGATCTCCGACAATGAGATCATCTGGCTTACCGGCCAGGAAGATTTCGACAAGGGCGTGGCCTGGATCCGTGAGAGAGTCGATATCCCGCTGATCCTGGTATCCCTGGGGCCGAACGGCAGCCTGGCCTTCATGGGTGAGGAGCGGGTATTCGTGCCCGCCGTCCTCAGCCGCGACACCATCGAGACCACCGGAGCCGGCGATACCTTCTTCGCCAGCGTCCTCCATTTTGTTCTGGAACACGGCCTGCGGCAGTACACGGAGGAAGAACTGACACAGATGCTGCAGTTCGCCAACTCCGCCGCTTCCATCGTTACCACCCGCAAAGGCGCTCTCCGCGTCATGCCGAAGAAGGAAGAAGTGGAACAGATGATGGCTGGATATTTTAAGTGATGATGCCATAAAGGAAAAAAGTCGTATAGTTAAAAGTGATAATAAAGGGACGGGTTATCCGTTCCTTTTTTTATCTGACGATTGACATGTTAGCTAATAAAATATACAATATAATTAGCTAAAAAGAAGGGGGTGCTTTCCATGTCAGGATCGACAGCAACGGCGACGGCGACTGCCACTGAAATGCAGAATAATTTTGGAAGATACCTGAATATTGTTATTAATGGCGGAGAAGTGATTGTGACGAAAAACGGTAAAGAGGTCGGAAGATTCATTCCGCGGGATGCGGCGGTTTCCTATCTGACAGATTCTCTTACCGGGATATTGAAGGAAAAAACAGATATAA
>CAMOYN010000125.1 GCA_946630035.1 uncultured Lachnospiraceae bacterium | reverse complement strand
GATGGAATCCGAGATCCGGACGGTGGGCAATATCGATGAGGTTTCCTCGGCGGCACTTGCTCCTTTTGACTACGCAGCCCTGGGTCATATTCATAAACCTATGACGGTGGGAAATGTGTGCTATCGCTATTCCGGCACTCCGCTGGCCTGCTCCGTCAGTGAAGCCGGGCAGGAAAAGGGGATCGTGATGGTGGAGCTCGGGGAAAAGGGAACGGATCCTGTGATTCAGATCCTTCCGCTGAAGCCCCTCCGGCAGGTGAAGCAGATCCGGGGATCGCTGGAGGAGATTCTGGCCTCCGCCTGCGAGGATTATGTGTCCGTGGTCCTCACCGATGCCGGGGATCCGGCGGTGACCGACCTGGTGGAGCGGCTGCGCATCGCCTTCCCGAGACTGCTGGAGATCCAGAGAGAGACCCGTAGAATGACGGCGCAGACGGAAGCCGGGGAGAGGATCCGGGAGGCGGATCCCCTGGAGTTATGTCTGTCCTTTCTTCCGGATCTGGATGAGAAAGAACAGGATATATTAAAAGATGTCATCCGGAAGATACAGGAGGCGGAGAACCGATGAGACCTTTGCGCCTGGAAATGCAGGCATTTGGATCCTATGGAGAAAAGACGGTGATTGATTTTACCGTACCGGAGCAGAATCTGTTCCTGATCACCGGAGATACCGGCGCAGGTAAGACCACGATATTTGACGCCATCGTGTTTGCGCTTTACGGTGAGGCAGGATCCGTGGTAAACAAAAAAGACGGAATTCTGCTGCAGAGTCAGTTCACCGATGCCTCCACGGAGCCCTATGTGGAACTGGTTTTTTCCGAAGGAACGGAAGCAGAAAATAATCGCTACCGGGTAAGGCGGGTGCCGCGTCATCTTCGCCGGATGACCCGGGGAAAGCAGAAAGGAACCGGCTTTCGGGAGATCACTTCTTCTGTGACGCTGACCATGCCCGACGGGCGGGAGTACCCCCAGAAAGAGGCGGATGCCAGGCTGCAGGAGATCGTGGGGCTGACCAAAAATCAGTTCATGCAGGTGGCCATGATCGCCCAGGGGGAGTTCATGGAGCTGCTGCGTGCGAAATCCGATGAGAAAAAAGAGATTTTCCGAAAGCTGTTTGGTACGCAGCTCTATCAGGACATTGCCAATGAACTGGGAGAACGCAGGAGAGAGCGGGAGAAAGAGCTGGCGATTCTGAAGACCGAATGTCAGACATCGGCGGGGCGCCTTCAGGTACCGGCGGATTTCGAGGCGGCCGAATCTCTGGGAGAACGGCAGCAGAGTATCCTGGCGGGGCAGTTATCCGTGTTGGATAAGTATCTGGAAGACCTTCGGAAGCTGTGTGTATGGCTGGAGGAAGGGGTCCAAGTGGCCGAAAAGGAGAGGCAGGAAGCCGGTGAGAAAAGAGACCGGCTGAGGGATGCCTGCACCGGAGCGGAACATCTGCTACGATTCTTTGAGCAGAAAGAAAAGGCGGAAAAAGATCTGCAGGTTCTCCTGGATCTGGATGCAAAGATCGAAGAGGACGCCCGCAGGGCAGATCGTCTCTGGGCCGCCTGGATGGTGCGCCGGGAATATCAGAGTGTCCGGGAAGAAACGGAGCGCCTCAAGAAGAAACGGAAGGATCTGGAGCAGGAGATTTCGAGGCTGCCGCTGCTTGCGGAACAGGCAGAAACAGCCATCCGGCAGGAGAATGAAAAGAAGGAGCTGCTGGATACAGAACTGGCACGTTTCAGTCAGGTATCTGAGCGGGTGAGCCGGGCCAGAAGTCTGTTTGAGCGGATCCGGACCGCAGAGAAGGAACTGACCGGGCAGAAAAAGAAGGTGACCCAGGCCGAAGAAGCTCTGAAAAAAGCAGAGAAAAGCCTGAAGGATCTGGAAGAAAAAGAACAGGAGTGGCGTCAGAAAGATCAGAATCTGGCGGATCTGGACAAAAGGCTCGCGGTATGGGAGAATCAGGATGCATCGGCGAAAGAGCTTCATTCGGATGCAGATGAGCTGGAGTCCTTCCAGCGGACCATCCGCAGCCTGAAGACACAGATCACCGACGACCAGAAATCCTATGGCGAGGTGAGCCAGACCTACCGGCAACGCAGAGAGGAATACGAAAAACTCCGTCAGGCCTGGCTGGATGAGCAGGCGGGCGTACTGGCCCAGGAACTGAAACCGGGAACTCCCTGCCCGGTCTGCGGATCCCTGGAACATCCCTCGCCCTGCCGGAGCAGCGGCCTGGCGCAGGGATTAAGCCGGGAGGGGCTGGATACTGCCAGAGAAGAAGTGGAGACATACCGGAAGCAGCAGGAGCAACTGGCCTCGAAGCTTGCGGCGGCAGGACAATTGCTGGAGGAGAAAGAGCAGCAGCTGCGTCAGGCTTCCCGCCGGTTCCGTCAGAGGATGGAACTGCTGTTGCCGGATCTTCCGGAGACCTTCAGTCTCCGGCAGGCGAGAGAGTGGCTGGCCGGTCTGGACCGGAAACTGTCCGGGGAAAAACAGAAACTGAACCAGGATCAACAGGAAAAAGAGCAGATCCGCCGGTTCCTTTCGAACAGTGAAACGGCGCGGAATAAGGGGCAGGAAGAAATCCGGGAAAAGCAGAGTCAGCTTCAGCAGGAGGCAGAGCTTCTGGCCGGAAAGCAGTCGGCGCTGGCGGAACTGTCAGCGGCCAGGGTTTACGAATCCCCCGAGAGCGCGGAAGAAGAACTCCGGCAGGAGGCGGTTCGCCGGGAGGCGGCGGATCTCGCCTATCAGAAAGCGAAGAAGGCTTCGGTAGATTGCCGGGCGGCGAAGGATCAGTGTGAAGCATTGATCGCCAGTTACCGGATGGAAATACCCGGCCAGGAAGCATTATGCCGTGAACGTGAGGAAGCCTATCAGAAATCTCTGGCGGAGCATCGTATGTCCAGGCAGGAGTGGGAGGAGCTCACCTCTTCCTACGCGCTGGAAAAAGCCGGAGAGTGGAGAACGGCGGCGGAACAGCACCGTAAGAAAAAGGCGGCAGCGGAGCAATTGAAGGAATCCTCGGAGAAGGCGATCGGGAATCAGAGTAAACCGGATCTTCCGGATCTGAAAAAACAGCTGGAAGAAGCGGAGAAAACCCTTTCTCTCCAGGAGCAATCCCTGGAGCAGAAAAAGAACCTCTATCGGGATGATATCGGAGTGCTCCGGGAACTGGAACCCCGGAGTCAGAGCCGGAAAAGAACCCATGAGGAATTTAACCGGCTGGATATGCTCTACAGGCGGGTATCCGGAAATATGAGCGGTTCCCGCATGGATCTGGAGACCTATGTCCAGCGCTACAATCTGGAACAGATCCTTACGGCAGCAAACCGCCGCTTCCGGGAGATGACCGGAGGCCAGTTTGAGTTCCGGATGGTCGATCTGAACCGGGCCGGCGAGGGAAGAAACCGGGGACTGGATCTGATGATCTATTCCGGCGTGACCGGAAAGGAGCGGGAGATCCGCACCCTGTCCGGCGGAGAATCCTTCATGGCGGCCCTGTCCCTGGCCCTGGGAATGGCCGATCAGATTCAGGCACGCTCTTCCGCCATTCATCTGGATATGATGTTTATCGATGAGGGATTTGGTTCCCTCGATGATCATTCCAGAAGTCAGGCGGTCAAGGTACTCCTGGAGATGGCCGAAGGCTCCAAACTCACGGGAATCATTTCCCATGTGACGGAACTGAAGCAGGAGCTGGAAGATCAGCTCCTTGTAACGAAGGATGAAACCGGAAGCCACGTACGCTGGCAGACCAGCTGACCTGCGGGTCTGCGTGGATATTTACGATTTTTTGTAGAGGAGAATGCTTATGAATGATTTCAGGAAAAGGGCAGAGGAACTGCGGGCCTGTGAAAGCCGGCATTATAATTGTGCACAGGCAGTTGTGATTCCCTTCGCTGAAAAGGCAGGATATACAGAGGAGATGGCCCTTCGCTTCGCTGCGAATTTCGGCGGCGGAATGAAGATGGCCTCGGTCTGCGGTGCCATTACCGGAGGACTGATGGCTCTGGGACTGTTCGGAGTGGAGGATCCTCAGACCATCGGCCGCTATTTCCGTACGATCAAAGAGAAACATGACGGATATCTGGAGTGTGCGGATCTTCTGCGAATCAATAAAGAACAGGGAAAGCCGAAGAAACCCCACTGCGACGCTATGGTATTTGAGTGCGTGGATCTGGTGGCGGAGATTCTGGAAGAAAAAGGCCTGTAAACCCATGGAACCAAAGGGAAAATCCGTGAAACCGCGGATTTCTCTGAGACATATAATATAAAATCAAGGAGGAAATGAAGATGAAGTATGAGATCAAAGGTACCCCTATGCCGGTGGCGATCTGCACCCTGGAGAGCGGAGAAACTCTGAACTGTGAATCCGGTGCCATGAGCTGGATGAGCCCGAATATGGAGATGCAGACCAGCGGCGGCGGTGTGGGAAAAGTATTTGGACGTATGTTCTCCGGAGAGAACCTGTTCCAGAATCAGTATACGGCCAAAGGCGGCCCGGGCCTGATTGCCTTTGCGGCTCATTTCCCCGGTGAGATCCGTGCCATCGAGATCACTCCGGACCGGCCGATCGTGGTACAGAAGGGTGGATATCTGGCTTCTGAAAAAGGAGTGGACCTGTCGGTATTCTTCCAGAAAAAAGGAATGGCCGGTTTCTTCGGAGGCGAAGGTTTCATCATGCAGAAGCTTTCCGGCAGCGGCACTGCATTCATTGAGATTGACGGAAGCGTTGTGGAATATGAGCTGCAGGCCGGCCAGAAGATCATTGTGGATACGGGATATGTGGCGATGATGGATGCCACCTGCTCGATCGATGTTACCACAGTGAAAGGCGTAAAGAATATGTTCCTGGGTGGTGAAGGGATCTTCAATACTGTAGTGACCGGTCCCGGACGGGTGGTTCTGCAGACGATGCCGGTCAGCAACTTCGCCGGAATGATCGCTTCCATGGTTCCGAAGAGCAGTTAACCCTTGGTGGAGGAATCAGAAATATGCGGTCCCTGTTAACATTTAAAAGGAGCGGCTCTCAGGACACAGCGGTTACGGAAAGAGAGCTTAGAAACCGCAGTGCGGCCCGCCAGGCTGCGGCAGGAGGCATGGTTCTCCTGAAAAACGAGGGGCTTCTGCCCCTCGCGGCGGACACCTGTCTGGCGCTGTTTGGCAGTGGCGCCGGACATACCATCAAAGGGGGCATGGGATCCGGCGACGTGAATGAGCGTAAGTCAGTCTCCATCGCGGAAGGACTGCGGGAGGCAGGATGCCGTTTCAGCAATGAAGGGTGGCTGTCGGATTACGACCGGAGATACCGGCAGGCGAGAGAGGACTGGAGAGACCGGATCCTTGGCGCCTGCCCCGATGTGATGTCCCAGGATTTCTTTAATACCTATTCAGAAAATCCTTTTCAGGCACCCGCCGGAAGAGAGTTTACCGCCGAAGACATCGAAGGGGCAGAGGCAGCCATCTATGTAATCAGCCGGGTGGCCGGAGAAGGGGCTGACCGGAAACTGGAGAAGGGAGATTATTATCTCACGGACCGGGAGAGGGAAGAACTTCGCTGGCTGGACAGCCGGAATGTGCCCACCGTGCTGATTATCAACAGTGGTGCCCAGGTGGAACTGACGGAAGCCCTGGAGATCCCCCATATACAGGCTGTGATGTTCATCTCCCAGCCGGGAGAAGAGGGGGGAAATGCCGTCGCGGATATCCTTCTGGGCAAAGTGACTCCCTCAGGGAAACTGACGGCTACCTGGGCCGGAAAGTACGAGGATTATCCCAGCTCTGAAATATTCGGAGCTCTCAGCGGAGACCTGGAGAAAGCCTATTACCGGGAAGGCATCTATGTGGGCTACCGGTATTTTGACAGCTTTGAAAAAGAACCCTTATTTCCCTTCGGATATGGCCTGTCCTACACGGAATTTGACGTCCGTCCCGAGGAAAATGCCGGAGCAGTTCTGCGGGCCGACGAAGAAGCCGTCTATGTGGCGGTGGAAGTACAGAACGTCGGGAATACCTATGCCGGCCGAGAGGTCGTGCAGCTCTATGTTTCCTGCCCTCAGGCGGGAATGCCGAAGGAGTTCCAGCGTCTGGCAGGGTTCATCAAGACACCCCTCCTGATGCCCCAGGAAACCTGGCAGGGGACTATCCCGGTGCCGGCGAAGATGCTGGCATCCTTTGATGAGACAAGACAGGCCTGGATCCTGGAGGAGGGATCCTACGGCCTCTGGTTGGGGAACTCTTCCCGGAATCACAAACTGATCGGAACCGTGGAGATCGGGCAGGAGATCCTGCTCGAGCAGGTAAAGGCGATCTGCCCGCAGGAAGACTGGCTGCTGGAGCAGGTGCGCCCGGATTCCATTCTCCAGCGGGAGAAGGAATGGCAGAAAAGAGCACAGGAGCTGGAGCTTCCCTCCCTCCCGTTTTCGCCGAAAACAACCGATCGTCCTCAGCCCTTTACGGATGAAATCCGCAGAGAGGCCAGGAGAATGGCGGCCAGACTTACAACCGAAGAGATGCTGCCGCTGTTCTGTGGCAGGATCCGCTGGGGCCAGTCCGCCCTGGGAGCCGCCGGCACCATGGTGCCCGGATCTGCAGCGGAGACAACCCCCTCGCTGAAGGAGAAATGCGGAATCGCTTCGGTGACGCTGGCTGACGGCCCGGCAGGGCTTCGGCTGATGCAGCAGTATGAGGTAGATCCGGAGACCGGCCGTGTGATCGATTATGGTTTTGCTTCGGCGGCAGAGGGGGGATTCTTCCTCCCGGACAAAGACCTGGAGCATCTGGAAGTCTGGCACCAGTACTGCACCGCCTTCCCGGTGGGAACGCTGCTGGCCCAGAGTTTTGATCCGGAACTGGTAGAAATGGTGGGCCGTGCAGAGGCGGAAGAACTGGAAGAATTCCACGTCAGCTGGTGGCTGGCACCGGGAATGAATATCCAGAGAAACCCCTTGTGCGGACGGAATTTTGAATATTTTTCCGAGGATCCTCTGGTCAGCGGAGTGATGGCCGCCGCCATGACCCGGGGCGTACAGACTCTTCCCGGGGTGGGAACCACCATCAAGCATTTCGCCTGCAACAATCAGGAAGATAACCGCATGGGAGTGGACAGCGTCGTTTCGGAGCGGGCCCTCCGTGAAATTTATCTGCGGGGATTTGAGATCGCGGTCCGTACGGCTCAGCCTATGTGTATCATGACCTCCTACAATCTGGTCAACGGGGTACATACCGCCAATTCCTATGACCTCTGCACTGAGGCCGCCCGCCGGGAGTGGGGATTCGAAGGCGTAATCATGACCGACTGGACCACCACCTTCCCCTTCGGAGGAAGCGAAGCCTGGAAGTGTATCGCCGCTGGCAACGACCTGATCATGCCCGGCTGCGACGAGGATCTTCAGAATATCCGGGAAGCGCTGGCGGACGGAAGGCTTTCGGAAACGGATCTGCGGGAGTGCGCAGCCCGGATTATCGACAGCATTCTCCGGAGCAATGCTTACAGAGACGCGGTTCCTTACAATGTAAAACTAAATGAGTTTTAAATTCGAAAGGAGCAAAAAACATGAGTGAAATAGCTAGATCGGTGA
>CAMOYN010000124.1 GCA_946630035.1 uncultured Lachnospiraceae bacterium | reverse complement strand
TTCCGCTGCGTGCAGGACGAAAATACATTTTATGAGGAGGAACAGACATGAAGAAGCTTTGGAAACGTTTGGGTGCGCTTGCACTGGCTGGCGCGATGGTCACGACGATGGCACTGGGAACTACGGTAAAAGCGGCGGATGATATTCCGATCGGTGCCGTTCTTCCGCTGACCGGTTCTTCGACCGGTGAATTTCTGAAGGCGGCCATGGAAGTGGCAGAGGACATTATCAACAATTCCCACGATCTGGACTGGGATCTGGCGAAGAATGAAGGTATTCTGGATGGCCAGAAGATTGCTCTGCAGTTTGCGGATCATCAGGCCAGTGCGGATGTGGCTACCACCGAGGCTGCGAACCTGCTGGATAAGGGTGTGGCCGTAATCACCGGTGCATACAACAGCGGCTGCTCGGCTTCCGTTGCTACCCAGGCTCTGGAATATGGTATCCCGATGGTCTGCGGATCTTCTTCTTCCGCTTCTCTGACGGACGGCACCACCTACACCTTCGGTTCCATTTTTAACCGTGTAGCGGCCAACGATGAGCAGGAATCTGCCGAATTCTTCGAGTATCTGAAATATCTGAATGAGAACTATGACGCAGGCATCGAGAAAGTTGCCATTGCCTGGATCAATAACAGCTATGGTATCCATGCCAACGAGATGTTTGAAAAATATGCCAAAGAGACCGGCTTTGAAGAGGTTGCCAGTGTTTCCTACGAAGCATCCAGTACCTCCTTCGATACTGAGGCGGCTCAGATCGTAAACTCCGGTGCAGACGTTGTCTTCCAGGCTTCCTACATCGGCGACCTGACCCTGTTCGCACAGGCTTATTCCTCTCTGGAATTCAAACCGAAGGCTATCATCTGCTACTGCGGTGGTTTCCAGGATGCTTCCTTCGCACAGGTTGCGATGGATCTGGGTGCCAACAACTACGCCGGTGGCCAGGCCTGCACCGCTCAGCTGGCGGACAAGCTCCCGGTATTCTCCTATGTAAATGATCTGTACAAAGCCAAGACCGGTCAGGATATCGACGGCCCGGCTCTGGAAGAGTTCGCTTCCGTTATCGTTGCCGCTCAGGCCATCCAGGCAGCCGGATCCACCGATCCTGAAGCCGTGACCGCGGCTCTGAAATCCACGGAATTCGAGGCTCCTTATCTGATCACCCAGAAGATCCAGTTCGACGAGAACGGCCAGAACTCCGTAATGCCCGCCGTTGTTACTCAGCTGATCGATGGTAAATACGAGGATGTATATCCCATCGACGATTACACCACCCACGATCCCGTTCTGGAGTAATCGGATTTGCCGCGTGAATCATCGCACTGCGAATGATGGCGAAATGAAAACAGGATAAAGATTAGCTGACAGAGAACGGGTTGCGGCGACGCCGTCAACCCGTTCTTTTCTGAAACCAGACATTCCGGAAACCAGATATTTCTGAAATCAGATATTTCTGAAATCAGATATTTCTGAAATCAGACGTTTCTGAGATCAGACATTTCCGGCATCTGACCTTGGAGTAAATATATGATTGGACAAGTAATTATCAACGGCCTTCTGAACGGATTTGTATACGCGCTGGTGGCCGTCGGCCTGACGCTGACCTGGGGCGTAATGGACATTATCAATTTCGCCCACGGCGAGTTCCTGCTGTGGGGAATGTACGGCGCATTCTGGATCTGGGCGCTGGTGGGGCTGGATCCGCTGATTTCGCTGCCCATCGTGGTGGTGCTGATCTTCGGTCTGGGCGTTCTCACCTATCTCATCGTGATCCGGCGCGTGCTGAACGCCCAGGGCCTGACGGCGCTGCTGGCGACCTTCGGCCTGAGCATGGTTCTGAAAAATCTGACCCAGTTTTTCTGGACAGCCAACTATAAAAATGTTACCACCCCGCTGGTGGGCAGCAAGAGTATCAAGATCGCCGGGCTGTTCATCCGCCAGGACTATCTGGTGGCGGCCGTCGGCGCCCTGCTGCTGACCTTCGCTGTCATGGTCTTTATAGACAAGACCAAGACCGGTGTTGCCATCAAGGCCACCTCCATGAACAAGGCGGCGGCGCAGCTGATGGGCATTGATACCGGCAAGATCTTCGCCATCACCTTCGGCCTCTCCGGGGCCTGCGTCGGCGCGGCGGCCTCTCTGATGGCCAGCTTCACCCCGATCTACCCCGAAGCCTGTGCCCTCTACAGCACACTGGCCTTCGTCATTGTGGCGCTGGGCGGCTTCGGCAACATCAAAGGCGCTCTCTATGCCGGTGTTCTGATCGGCATCGTGGAGTCGGTGGGAGGATACCTGATCGGAACTTCCTTCAAATACCTGGTAGTGTTCCTGATCTATCTGGTAGTGATCCAGATTCGGCCAAGGGGGTTGTTCGGATGGTAGAGATTTTGAAAAAATACAGACCGGCTCTCGTTTTACTTCTGCTGTTTATTCTGATTCCCATTACCATCGGCCGCACGACGGACGTTCACAATGTAATCATTTACATTCTGATCTACGCCATGGTAGGGGAGGCCTGGAATCTGATTTCCGGTTTCACCGGGCAGACTTCCTTCGGTCACGCGGCTTATTTCGGCATCGGCGCCTATACCTCCACCGTCCTGCTGGAGTATTATCACATCACTCCCTGGATCGGCATGCTGGTGGGCGGCGTGATCGCAGCCGCTCTGGCCTTCGTGGTCTATTTTAACATGTTCAAACTGAAGGGGCATTATTTTGCTATCGCCACCCTCTGCGTGGCGGAGATTATGAAGACAATCTTCAGCAAATGGACCTGGGTCGGCGCCGGCGACGGTATTGCCCTTACCCCCATCACCGGACTGATCCCCGGGGTCGGCAAGAGCGCCGTGGCGAAACTCGCCTGGCTGAGCCTGGACGTGCGGAATCGCCTTCCTTTCCTCTACACCACCCTGGCGATGTTTGTCCTGGTATTTATCATCTGCGCTGCTCTGGAAAATTCCCGCATCGGTTTCTACTGGAAAGCGATCCGTGAGAGCCACGAGGTGGCGGAGTCCATCGGCATCAACCCCAGAAATTACAAGCTGCTGGCGATGTGCATCAGCGCCTTTATCGCCGCCATCGGGGGCACATTCTTCGCCCAGTTCTTCAAATACATCGATGCGATCACGGTATTCCCCATGAGCGTCTCCATGATCTTCGTGCTGGTAACCGTGCTCGGCGGCCTGGGAAATGTCTACGGACCGATCATCGGTGCGGTGATTTATTATTCCCTGGATCTGATCATGCGGCGTCTGACCGGCGGCTCCGGCTCCGGCCTGGACCAGATCGTTTTCGGTGCCCTGATCGTGCTGGTAACCTGCACGGAGCCTCGAGGGATCATGGGCATCGTGGAGCGCATCCAGGAAAAACTGCACGGGAAAAAGAAGGGAGGCGAAGCGTAAATGGCTGAACTTCTGAAGATTGAGCATATCACGAAAAAGTTTGGAAATCTGGTGGCCAATGAGGACGTGAGCTTCTCCGTCGGGGAGAATGAGATCGTCTCTCTGATCGGCCCCAACGGTGCCGGCAAGACCACCCTGTTCAACAGCATCGCCGGCTATTATCCGCCCACCGAGGGCAAGGTGTATTTTCAGGGACAGGATATCACCGGAAAACCCGCCTACGACATCTGCAAAATGGGCATCACCCGGACCTTCCAGGTGGTGAAAACCCTGAAAGAGATGACCGTGGAGGAGAATGTGATGACCGGCGCCTTCCTGCACACCGGCAGCCGCCGGCAGGCGAAAAAAGACGCCGAGGGGATCCTGGAGATGACCGGCCTCCTGGACAAAAGAAATGTAAAGGGCGGAAGTCTGACCATTATCGATAAAAAACGGGTGGAAATCGCCCGCGCCATGGCCACCCGGCCGAAGCTTCTGATGCTCGACGAGTGCATGGCCGGCCTGAACCAGACCGAGATTAAAGACGTCATGAATCTCTGCGTGAAGCTCAAAGAAGAGGGCCTCTCCCTGCTGATCGTAGAACATATCATGGAGGCCATCATGCCGATCTCCGACCGGATCGTCGTCCTGAACGCCGGAAAGAAGATCGCGGAAGGGCTGCCGGAAGAAATTGTCAACAACGAAGAGGTAATCAGAGCTTATCTGGGGGATCGGTACAATGCTGAAAGTAAGAAATCTTAAACTAGGTTATGATAACGTCCCCGTGATCTTTGATGTATCCCTGGACGTAAAGGAAAAAGAAGTCGTCTCCATCGTAGGCTCCAACGGAGCCGGCAAATCCACCATCCTGCGCGGCCTGTCCGGCCTGATCAAACCGATGGCAGGAACCATCGAATTCATGGGTGAGAACATCAACAAGATACCCGCCCACAAACTGGTGGAAATGGGCATCGCCCACGTCCCGGAAGGGCGCCAGCTCTTCGGCAAACTGACCGTACGGGAAAATCTGATGATGGGCGCCTACGTCCTCAAAGACGAAGCGACAAAAAAAGACGCCCTCGACCAGGTCTACGCCCTGTTCCCCCGCCTGAAGGAGAGGGAAAGCCAGCCTGCCGAGACCTTCAGCGGCGGCGAACAGCAGATGCTCGCCATCGCCCGGGGTCTGATGTCCCGGCCGAAACTGCTGATGATCGACGAGATGTCCCTCGGCCTTGCCCCGGTACTCGTGGACAAAGTCATGGACTCCCTGAAAGTCATCCGCACCACCGGCATCACCGTACTCATCGTGGAGCAGAAAGTCAAGGAAGCCCTGGAACTCGCCGACCGCGGCTACGTACTCGCCAGCGGCCGCATCCTCCAGACCGGCACCAGCGCCGAACTCCTCGAATCCGACATCGTCAAAAAAGCCTACCTCGGCATGTAAGCCAGGAGGAGACAGGGGACGGTCCTTTGTCTCCTTCCCACCAAGGCGCCGGAGACAGGGGACAGACCCCTGTCTCCTCGGCGGCTTGTTGGTGTAAGGAGACAGAGGACCGTCCCCTGTCTCCTTTTCAGGTGTCGGGCAGTCCGGGGTCAGCCAGATATTCCCTTACGAAGCGTGCGAAGGTCCGGACGGCCGGTGAGGCCAGGGAGGGGGCGGGAACAGCCATACCGAGGGAGATATGCTGGGGAGGGTCAAGGGGCAGTACCTTCCCATCGAAGGCCCACATATGGGTGCTCAGTTCGTTGACGATCAGCACCCCCAGGCTTCGGCTGGCCAGGGCGGCAGCCGTAAAGGAGTTCCTGGTGCTGTAGATGATATTCGGTGTCAGGTTGTATTTTTCGCATATTTCCATCAGATCCGGGTCCTGCCCATGGGAGGGCTGTATCAGATCTGCTTTCTCCAGCTCGGATACGGGAAAGGAATCCCGGGCAGCATAAGGACTGTCTTTCCCTACCACAGCCACCATGGGATTCAGTGCCAGATCGATCCATTCCCCGGCAAAATCATGGTGATCACTCAGAAAACCTACGTCTGCCTGACCGTTGTTCAGCGCATCCAGGATATATTTCCGGATGTTGTCATCCAGCCGAATGACAACCCCCGGATATTTTTTTTGAAAATCGCGGAGAATGCCGGTCAGCCACAGGGAAGTAATGCTGTAGAAGGCGGAAATACGGATTTCTCCTACGATGAGTCCATTGATCTCTGCCGCAATTTCATAAATTTTCTCTTCCTGCCGTACAAAATTGTAGATGGCAGAGTACAATCTCTGTCCGTCCGATGTCAGAGTGACCCCTTTCCGGCTTCGATGAAACAGAGGGACCTGCAGGTCCTGTTCCAGCGCCGTAATCAGCTGACTGACGGCCGAAGTCGTATAATGCAGTTCTTCCGCGGCTCCGCGAAAACTTCCGGTCTTTACTGCCGCCACAAAGGCTTTACATCTGGCGGTATCCATTTTCCCACCTCCTGGTATATGTTAAAACCTATACGTTTACCTCGTGGTATACGTTAAAACCAGTCTCCATAGCCCTGGTATATGTTAAAACCAGTCTCCATAGCCCTGGTATATGTTAAAACCAGTCTCCTTATTCCCTATTTTATGTTAAGCAAAACTGAATGTCAACTTAAGTATATTTAGATTTACTTCCAGATATAAATAATCTATAGTAAGGACAGATACCGGAGACGGCACATCTTATAAAAATGAGATCGCAGACAGACTAAAAATCGGAGGGATTCGCTTATGTCCATTCTTTCACTGGATTTTGCAGAACCATTTTTTCATATCGATTTTGTGGAGCAGGAAGAATCCTGCCACATAGCAGAAAAGAGTATGATCATCAATCTGGCGGAATACGAGCAGGAGAATATTTTGCTGGAGGGAGACCGGGTAATCCTTCCTCTGAAGGCTGCCGTCGTACAGGACATGACCCTCCGGAATCTGGTGCGGGCCTTTATCCTGAAGGATTTTGAGAGTTGTGATCTGCAGAATCCGGAGACGGTCGAGGCGATCCAACGAAGCTGGAAGACGTTGTATGAGATGTCGGGACTGCCTCGCCACAAAGGACTTCCTTATTATAAATCTCCGAAGTTCTGTATCGGGAGCGGGAACCGCCACATGGAACTGAACCTCTGCTTTGTGAGCGAGGGCATGGTTCCTTCCGGCCCCCACCGGGATCACGACCGTGATTTCGATGAAGTACATGCCCAGATCCTGGGATACGGAATGATGCGGGTTTATGAATACGAGGATAATGAGCACATTCACCAGGAGCTGAACATGGCCCCCGGTATCGTACATGACAAGATGTACGACAGCGAGGGAAAATATCCCTGGCATGAATATAAAAGTGTTACACCCTGTGTGTACTGTCCGATCGAACTGGACAGGCATTAAAATGGAACATCCCGATTTACAGAAATAAAACAATAATTTACAGGAGGCCCGGCATGGAGAATAAGAAGAGAATTACGATCGGAACGGTTGGTTATGGTTACGGTGCATTTCTGCACGTCAATGGTTATCTGAACGCGGGGGGAATTCCGATCCGTCTGAAGACCGTCTGCGCAAGAAATGCCCAAAAGGCGGAAGCCTTCCGGGCCCGGTACGGATATGAGCAGATTTGTACCAGTTATGAGGAACTGGTAGCGGATCCGGAGATCGATCTGATCGATCTGAGCGTACCGCCCCGCCTGCACATCCCTTACTGCATTCAGGCATTGAAGGCAGGCAAAAGCATTATCTGTGAAAAGCCTTTGACCGGTTATTTCGGCGACGGCAGTGACAACATCGGAAAGACGGTTTCCAAAGAACAGATGTGGAAGGAAATGGATGCCGGCCTGACGGAACTGAAGAAAGCGATTGACGAGAGCGAGGGACAGTTCTTCTATGCCGAGGACTTCGTATATGCCACCCCGGTGCAGAAGGCGGCAGAAATTCTGCGGGCGAAGAAAAGCAAGATCATGTTTATGAACGGCATTGAGTCCATCATCGGCTCCACCAGTGAAGCAGCCAGTGAGTGGAAGAATTTTGGCGGCGGCACGATGATGCGCAATGGCATCCATATCCTCTCCACGATGATGTACCTGAAACAGGTAGAGGCGGAAGCCCGCGGGGAAAAGATCACCGTCAAGAGTGTGACGGCGGAAATGGGACAGATCAGCCGGGTGCCGCTGAAAGAAGGGGAGCACCAGTA
>CAMOYN010000123.1 GCA_946630035.1 uncultured Lachnospiraceae bacterium | reverse complement strand
TTGCTGTAAGGGCCGGAAGCTCCCCAGCCGTGCATGGTGATATATGCGCCGTCCAGGCCTACATATTTACCCCAGCCAAAGTCACTGAGGGCTTCCACCGCCACACGGGCGCGGACGGCCTTCGGCAGTACGGATTCTTTGTACTCGTCAGTCTGTTCCTCGAAGAGTTCCATGCAGGGCATGCTCACCACGCGGGCGTCGATCTTCTTCTCTGCCAGGAGTTTCTTAGCTTCGATTGCCAGGGATACCTCGGAACCGCTGGCGATCAGGATGGCATCCGGGGTTTCCTTCTCGGAATCTGCCACGACATAACCGCCCTTCAGAGCTTCCCGGCCGCTGTTCTCCAGCTGAGGCAGATTCTGTCTGGTCAGCAGGATGGCAGTGGGAGTTTCCTTGGATGTGGCTGCCAGATACCAGGCGGCCGCCGTCTCTTTGGCGTCTGCGGGACGGAAAACGTGCATGTTCGGGATGGAACGCAGCATCGCGGCCTGCTCCACCGGCTCGTGGGTCGGTCCGTCTTCGCCTACGCCGATACTGTCATGGGTAAATACATAGGTGATCGGCAGTTTCATCAGAGCGGCCAGACGCACCATCGGTTTGATATAATCACTGAATACGAAGAAGGTTCCGGCATAGGGACGTACACCGCCGTGGAGGGCCAGACCATTGCAGATGGCACCCATGGCCAGTTCCCGAACACCGAAATGCAGATTTCTTCCGGAATAATCCTTCGCGGAGAAATCTCCCTCTTCCTTCATGGCTGTCTTGTTGGAGGGAGCCAGGTCAGCGGAACCACCCATCAGGGCCGGAATGATATCCTTGACACGGTTGATCATGGTTCCGGACAGGTTACGGGTTGCCTGAGGCTTGTCCTCGTAAGCCCAGAAAGCCTCGTCATCCAGCTTCGACAGGTCGGCACCATCACCGAAGAAGGCATCCCATTTCTCCTTCATCTCCGGATATGCCTTGAAATAATTCTCCTGCAGCTGATACCAGGCGGCGGGAGCGGCCTTCTTGGACTCCGCCAGCTGATGATAGTGATCGTATACATCCTGAGGAACATAGAAGGGCTCCATGCTCTCCCATCCCAGATTCTCCTTCATCGCCAGGATATTGTCATCTCCCAGAGGTTCCCCGTGGGCGGAAGCCTTACCCTGTTTTGCCGGGCAGCCATAGCCGATCTCGGTCTTGATAATGATCAGAGAAGGACGGGTGGTGTCAGCCTTTGCCTCCTCGATGGCAGCGCCGACGGAAGCGATATCATTTCCATCCTCCACCGTGATGGTCTGGAAACCATAAGCAGCAAATCTTGCCTGCACATCCTCGGTAAATGCGATATCCGTGCTTCCCTCGATGGTGATCTTGTTGGAATCATAGAGCACGATCAGTTTTCCCAGTTTCAGCGTACCGGCCAGAGACATCGCTTCCGAGGAAATACCCTCCATCATGCAGCCGTCACCGCCAAGAACGAAGGTATAGTGATCTACCACCGGATAACCTTCCCGGTTAAAGATGGAAGCCAGGTGCGCCTCCGCCATCGCCATACCGACAGCCATACCCATGCCGGCACCCAGAGGGCCGGTGGTCGCTTCCACACCTACCGTGTGACCATACTCCGGATGTCCCGGAGTCAGGGATCCCAGCTGACGGAACTGCTTCAGCTCATCCAGGGAAAGATCCCCATATCCATACAGGTGAAGCATCGAATACAGAAGAGCGGATCCATGACCGCCAGACAGAACAAAACGATCCCGGTTCGGCCACTTCGGATCCTTCGGATCGTGGTTCATATGTTTCCCCCACAGCTCATAGACCACCGGAGCATTCGCCAGAGGCATACCCGGATGACCGGATTTTGCTTTCTGTATCATATCCGCGGATAAAACACGAATCGCATTCACCGCTTTCTGTTCTATGTTTGTCATAATATATCATCCTCCATTCAATAGTGAAGTATCTTTATTGACATAATAGTACCACAGATCTCATACCCCTTCAATTACAAAAAAGGCCGTTTTAACAGGCGTTTTTTGCGATGTGTCAGAAATGAGTCAGAAGGGACGGTTCTTTTTGACTCATTGCGTGCAATGAGTCAAAAAGAACCGTCCCTTCTGACTCATCCTGGGGTTTCTGAATTTCCGGACTTATGTTATAATGAAATTTGTTGACTCGAGCCTGGCTGGTACCTGAAGAATGTATGTTATCTGCCAGGTATCCTGTGATTTTATGAGGAGAGCAGTTCTATGGCTTCCGGCGTGGTATCCACTCCTGATGAATTGAATAAAAAGAAGATTTCCCTGCCTTATCTGAGGGATCTCCTCGCCGGAAATGATCTTGCTTCTTTTAAGGAGATTCTTCGTGGGAATGGTCTGTCCCGGGAGCAGCTGCGTTCTTTCCTTGCGGAGATTCCGGCGGGGAAGACGGCGTGGCGGCTGCTGGCGATGCACCCGGAGTTGGCGGGAAACCTTCGCCCGGCTGCGGAAGCACCGGCTGTGAGGGAACCCGAGTCCAGGGCTGCGGTGGCCGGTGTCGGCCTGGATCTGGACCGGTTGATTGCAAGGCAGCAGTTCCAGGTGGGGGCGGTTTATCCGCCGCTCCGGCAATCGGTGATTCAGATGCCCCGTATTCCGGACGCGTCGATCCGGGGAATCGGGTCGGATGGTCTGGGGCTGTTTTACCAGAAAAATCTGGGCGAGGTACCAGCTGAATATGTCTTTCACCACACCCTGATCCACTGTCTGTTCCGCCACATGATTCAGCCGGGTCAGGTGCTCCGTTCCATGTGGGATCTGGCCTGTGACATGTCCGCAGAATATCTGCGGGGTGAGCTGTTCTCCGATGAAAATTCCCACGAGCAGATGATGATTATCAAAGACAGTCTGCCCTCGGGCTGCGACCCCCGCATTCCCATCCAGGTCTACCGCGGCCTGATGGAGCTGTTTGAGGATGAAATTGAGGTTCTCACCCGCCGTTTTACCCTGGATGACCACCGTTACTGGTATCAGGCGCCGCCGGCCGAGGTGCGCGGGATGTATGCCGAAGGCAATCTCTTCCCCGGGGACGGTTCCGGCAGCGGATCCATAGGGAAAGGGAGGCGAGGATCTTCGGAGGAAAATGAAGGGGGAATGAGTCCGGAGGACTGGCAGGAATTTCTGCAGCAACGGCTGCCGGGCCAGTGGATCCGCATCGCCGAAGCCATGCAGCAACATGTCGGGAAAAAGCCGATTCACGGCCTGACTCCCGGGAGCCGGGAGGAGAAAATGCTCCTGCGCCAGGCAGGAAAATATGATTTTTCCCGGTATCTGCGGCGTTTTTCCACAGTGCGGGAGGAGATTCAGCTGGATCCGGACAGCTTCGACTATATTCCCTATTGCTATGGACTGGAGCGCTACGGCAATCTGCCTCTGATCGAGCCCCTGGAATACACGGAAACCAGCAAGGTGGAGGAACTGGTGATCGCCATTGACACCTCCGGTTCCTGCTCCCACCAGGTTGTGGAGCGGTTCCTGGGAGAAATACAGCACATTCTCATGGACCGGGCGAATTTTTTCAAAAAAATGAGCGTTCACATTATACAATGCGACGCCATGATCCAGGACCACCAGGTGATTCATTCCCTGGAGGAATGGAAACAATATATTAAGGATCTGAAGATCAAGGGCCGGGGCGGCACGAATTTCCGGCCGGTGTTTAAGCGGGTCGCCGAGCTCCGGGAAAAAGGAGAACTCTCCCGCCTCCGGGGGCTGCTGTATTTCACCGACGGCGACGGAGTCTACCCCAAGGACAAAGACAAAACCGCCTACGAAACCGCCTTTGTTTTCACAGAGAGGCGGGCATTGTACCACAACATCCCGGACTGGATCATCCGCCTCTGCCTCGAGCCACTGGATCCGTACACGATATAGCGCGGAGACAGATCCATACAAGATTATACATATATTTTGCTGATACAAGTTTTATACAAGATTATACATATATTCTGCTGATGCAGGTTTTATACAAGATTATACATATATTCATTATACATATATTCTACTGATACAGGTTTTATACAAGATTATACATATATTCTACTGATACAGGATTTATACAAGATTTTAGTTAAATTTCAGGAGATTCCCATGACGATACAGGAAGCGAAGGAAGAAATCACCCGCACTCTGCGGGCTTATCTGAAGAGAAATCCGGACGGCAGCCACCGCATTCCCACGGAGAAGCAGCGGCCTCTGCTGCTGATCGGCCCGCCCGGCATCGGCAAAACCGCCATTATGAAGCAGATCGCGGAGGAGACCGGCACGGGGCTGGTGGCCTATACCATGACCCACCACACCCGGCAGAGCGCCATCGGCCTGCCCTTTATCATGAAGAAAAATTATCAGGGCCGTGATGTTTCCATCACTGAATATACTATGAGTGAAATCGTGGCGTCGATCTACGAATACATGAATCAGACCGGCCATACCAGCGGAATTCTTTTTCTGGATGAGATCAACTGCGTCTCCGAGACGCTGGCTCCGGTCATGCTGCAGCTGCTGCAGAATAAAACTTTCGGCAATCATCCGCTGCCCGAGGACTGGGTGATCGTGGCGGCCGGCAATCCGCCGGAATACAACAAATCCGTCCGGGATCTGGATATGGTGACCCTGGACCGGGTGAAGCACATGGAAATTGAGGCCAATCTTCCGGTGTGGCAGAACTACGCCCGGATGCAGGGCGTACATCCCGCCATCCGCACCTACCTCACCGTATACCCGGAGCATTTTTATGTGATATCCAATACAGACCGGGGGCAGATCTTTGTCACCGCCCGGGGCTGGGAGGATCTCTCCTGTATTCTCACCTCCTACGAAGAGGATCAGGAGGAAATCCGGGAAGAATTATTCCTTCAATATCTGCAGCACGATGAAATTGCCCACTCCTTCGCCCTGTTCTACGACCTGTTCCGGCATTATTTCCGGGACGGGGAGGAGGATTTTACCACTCGCCTGGCTGCCTCCCCCGATGCGCTGGCAAATTGTTCCGCCACGGAGTGCCTGTCCATCTCCGCCATGCTCTTCCATCGCATTCAGGAAAAAGCGCGGAGCTGGGCCGAGGAAAATGAGCGGCTTGCCCGGATCCGGGAACTGCTCGCCCTGATTCCGGCCGGCAATGAATTCGCCTCCGAAGAAACCCGGCAGGAATTCTTCCGCCAGAAATACGAGGCCGTAGAAATCCGGGTGCTGCATAAAATAATGAAGCCCGAGGAAGAATTTAAAGAGAAGCACATCCTGAAACGGATGGAAAAAGACGCCGCCGAATGGCAGAAATCCCTGGCAACCGGCACCGATGTACCGGCGGATCTGGCGACGGCCGGAGCCGGACACCCGGACCGGGGCACGGCGGATCTGGCGATGACCGGAGCCGGACACCCGGAGCTGGATACGGCGGATCTGGCGATGACCGGAGCCGGACACCCGGAGCATGGCACAGCGGATTCGCAGGTTTCCTTTACAGAGTACGAGATGCGGAAACTGGAAGCTGCCGGAGCCGGGCAGGAAGACATCGCAGGAACCATCGCCGACGAGATCGAGAACGCTTACACGATTCTCGGGGCCAGCTCCCAGAGCCGGAGCAGCCTCCTGTACCTGACCACGGACCTCACCGGCGACCCCCACACCAGCCAGATTCTGGAAACACATCCCAGCCCCTCCTGGCTGCGCTACGGCCAGGAACTGGTGGAATAGGGGGACGGTTCCTGCGTTCCAAATGTCTTCGGCTGCCGCTGGGTGAAACGAGGGGACGGTTCCTGCGTTCCATCTCTCGCGGTGCGAGAGAAATGGAACGCAGGAACCGTCCCCTTGTTTCATTCAGCGACAGCCGTAGACGTATGGAACGCAGAAACCGTCCCCTTGTTTCATCATAGCAGGATCAGCATGCGGATGCCCCACAGCAACAGCAGGTGGGCGGGGTAGAACACGTAGAAGAACCACCGGTTCATGGATTTTCCTTTTTCGCCGGTGTAGCAGTGGATGAATACGATGTCGGCCAGCGCCATGGCTTCGAAACTGTTTTTCAGGATCAGCGGTGTCAGGATGAGCAGCATCTCCGTCTCTTTTCCGGTCATCCACAGTTTCTGGAGGATCCAGCCAAGGTAACCCATTACGATTCCGAGTACGCCGGACCAGCTGTAATCGGTATGGAGCTGCTTCGACGCCCAGCCCCCGGCCAGGGCAATCCCACCGGCGGCCAGGAACCAGACAGCCTGCCATTTTTCCCAGAGTCTCTGCCGCAGGATTTCCATCAGCCAGATGCAAAGGAAGCCGATGGACAGGGTGAAGAAGACATTCTGGTGTCGCATTGTCATAAACTGTCCGCTCAGGAAATTCGACTTGTTCAGGAAGAAAGCGAGATCGAATGGGATATCGGAAATAAAGGAGAAAATAAGCAGGCGGATGAAGTATTTTCTTCTGTTTCTGGTGTGGAAAAATCCTTCGATCAGCAAAAATATAAAGATCGGGAATGCCAGACGGCCGATGGAGCGGAGCAGCCGGTCCAGCATGCGCAGTCTGGCATAGGTTTCTCCGGTGGTCAGCACCATACAAGGCTCCAGAATAGCCGCTCCCACGTGATCAATAAACATGGTCACGATGGCGATCCATTTCAGATCTGCCCCCGAGAGGCTCGGAAATTTTAACAGTTTCTGTTTCAGTAATCCATTATCCATTCGACTATATTTTCTCCTCTGCTATCCCTATAAGCTCCCTGCTGCACATTCTTCTCATTACCCAAGTCTGGAAACCCTGCGTCAGAGATTAAATGTGCATCTCATCGGATATTTCCTTTCAGCAGGTCTTTGGCGATTCCGAAATATTCCCGGAACATATTGCTGACCAGATACACGGGGTGGGACGAGGCCGCGATCCCCTGCACCTGACGGATCCCCTGGCTCCGCGCCAGGGCCACGCCCCGGAACACATGAAAATTGTTCGTCACGATACCCACTTTGTCCTCTTCCGGATCCAGCATTTTCATGCTGTACCGTATATTTTCTACCGTATTTACAGACCGGTCTTCCATACGGATTCTCTCCGCCGGCAATCCATTTTGTGTCAGATAATCGTACATCCCCTGAGCTTCGCTCCAGGGCTCATTGTACCCCTGCCCACCCGAGACGATGCAACGGGTGTCCGGGTTCTGGTTCAGATACTCCAGGGCCGCATCCAGACGATATTTCAGGCTGGCGGAGGGTCCCTCGGGCCAGACCTGGGCGCCGAGCACGATGATGACATCCAGCCCAGGCTCTCCCCGGTCGTGAAAATGTTTCAGCACGCAGAATTCCGCCGCTGCCAGACTGCCGATGACGAGCACCAGGAGCAGTATGCCACCGGCCCGGAAAGCTTTCGGCAGTTTCTGCCACAGCTGATAATGATTCGCGGCTGCCAGGATGAGAAATCCTCCTCCCAGGGCAATCCACACCTGATAAAATTTACTGCCGGAGCGAAGCATAAAAATGCTGATTCCGTACAGGATGCAAATCAGCCCCAATCCGATCCACAACCATTTTCTCATATAAATACCTCACGATGCGGAAGGGTAGTGTCAAGTTTACTACCTGTTTATAGTTCAAAAACCTTGATTTTACGGGAG
>CAMOYN010000122.1 GCA_946630035.1 uncultured Lachnospiraceae bacterium | reverse complement strand
GCGAGTTCGAAGATCTCCTCGCCCCATTCAGCCTTGTACTGATCATACATGGGTTGTACTTTATCTACAAATGCCTGATACTGCTCGTCGGTCAGATAGTTCACTTCCATACCTTCGGCTTCCAGTTTGGAAACGATGTCTTCATTATCTTTCAGCTCGGTTTCCCGCTGCTCGGTAACGAATTCAGCGCAGCACTGTTTCAGGATGGTCTGATCCTCTTCACTCAGGGACTCCAGCCATTCTTTGTTGGTCAGGATCGGAAGGAAGTTATGTACATGAGCATCCATGGTCAGATATTTCTGTACCTGCTGGAAACCGGAAGCGTAGATCAGTGTAGGAGGGTTCTCCTGCCCGTCTACTACATTCTGCTGCAGACCGGTGTACAGCTCGGAGAAGCTCATAGGAGTGGCATTGGCGCCGAGGGTCTTGTACATCGTGATGAATACAGGGGAGTTCATAACACGCATCTTCAGGCCAGCCAGATCATCGGGTGTATAAATCGGACGAACATTGTTGGTTGTGCTTCTCGGTCCATTGTAAATGTAGCCCAGGGATACAAATCCACTGTCCTGGATCCATTCATCAATCTTCTCACCGAGAGCGCCATCCAGAGCGTCAAACGCAGCCTGTGCATCATTGAACAGATAAGGCATATCCAGAATACCGATCTGCTCGTTATAGGCGGTGATAACGGAAGTGGACGGCAGAGCCATCTGAATCATGCCCATGGCGACGGATTCGCAGAGTTCCTCATCGCCGCCGAGCTCCGCATTGGGATAGATTTCCACCGAAATACGGCCTTCGGTCTGCTCTTCCAGTTTTTCTTTCATGTGAAGCAATGCTCTGTGAACCGAGCGGTCTTCCGCTTCTACATGACCGATTTTCAGCACGATGGGCTCGGACGCTTTTACCTGTGCTCCGACGCCGAGACTCAGAACCATGGCCAGGGAAAGCAGGGTGGCAAACAACTTCTTCATAGTAGTACCTCCTTTTCTTTATATAAGCGCTCATGGCGCAATATTCCTGTTATTCTGCATATTCTGCAGCAATGCTCGTGGTGCAACGTTCCTGGTTACTGGATTTCCACGTATCCTTCGTCGGCATTTACTACGACGACATCGTCATCCTTCACGGTCTCGTAAAATTCCTCCGGCAGCCGGTCCACCATGGGGATTTCCATGATAATGGCGCCGGCCACGAGTACGGGATCCGGGTGCTGTACGATCAGGGCGGAGGGCATGTTCTGGAACTTGTCCAGATGATACAGACCATCCTGCTGCACCACGGAACTGCCCTTGCCGCCGGGGAATATGAGAACCTTTTTCGCAATGATCCTTCCCTGCAGTTCATGGTTCTTCTCTTCCATCATTCCGTCTTCGGGGCGGACCTGGTAGAACATGATTCTCTCATGGGAAAGGATGGCCGGTGCGGATGCTTTTCCTTCGGATATTTTATGGCAGGCAAATCTTTTTCCCATATTATTTCACCTCCCCGGTAAGAGCCGCTTCAATGCAGGCATCCAGATCGCGCAGGATGAAATTGATTCCTCTGCGTCTGGGGTAGTAGGCGCATTTCGGTGATTCCGTCACACCGGTCTTTCCGATCAGGTAATGCCATACCGGCTGGTCCGGGCAGGTATCCGGGATCAAGTCGGCGCCGGCTTCGGTCAGCACCTGCCGGATTCCCATTCTCTCTGCCATCTGTTCCGCATGGCTGGAAACGAGAATGTACATCGGGATCGCCAGTTTCTTCCCTTCGATCCGGTCTGCGATATATTTCGCCTCTTCCAGTGTGAAATGCGGGCAGCCGAACATGGCGAAATCCACTTTTCCGTTCTTCGTCTCGTCGCTGAATTTTTCCGCAAAATCCTGCAGATCCTTGTCGGTGATGACCACTTCCCGGATCGGTTTCTTTCCGCCAAGAGCCACTTCCAGCGTCGGAGCCTCCGGGGTGAAACCGACGATATGGTACATGCCATAGGCACCGGAAGTATTCAGCTGAGCTCCCAGATTTCTCAGAGCTTCCGGGGTGATCACCTTCGGAAGTCCGGTGAAGACAGGGATTCCTTCCCCAATCAGGTCTCCCATCATACCCAGCAAATGATATTCATAAGCCGTCTTCATATCGGCTTCCACTCGGACGACAATGTCTCCCTTTCGGTTTTCATCCAGCAGCAGGCCGTATTCCGGCACACACCCGGTTACCGCCGCGCAGAGGGCGCTGTTGGCACTCTCACGGTTGGAGCGGGCGCCCCAAACTGCATTGACATAGGGAGTGGCGCTGGACTCGGAGAAGGCACAGACCTCTCCGAAATTCGGAACATTGGTGGCAATATAAGGGGTGCAGTTGTAGGACAGAACGGCTCCCAGCGTGCGGTAGGCGTTATCGGTCCTCTGCATGTGTTCGTAGTCCTTCTCATCCACGGGGTGGGGCCAGTTTCCACAGAAATACGACAGACAGAATCCCGGATTTACGGTAGGAGCCACACGACATTTTGCCCCGGCTTTCACCAGTTTTTCAGCGAACCAGAGATCGCCGTCCTGATTGCTCAGGGCGACATGGGCCCGCTTGATGGGCACCATCCGAGGTGCATCGAAGCATTCCCCGATGCCCACCTGAATCTTCATGGCATAGGCGGCGCCTTCTCCATACTTTCCTTCCAGCATCGCCTGCTGTTCTTCTGTCAATATCATACGCATTTACTCCTTTCCTTATAAATTTGTGTGCTTTCCCCCTTTATCTATTTTCCCCTTCTATATTCTCCCCTTTCACATTACCTTTACTGTTTCCCCGGGGCCATTTTACACGATCTCCCGTCGGGGATCTTTCACTCCAGTCTGGTTTTACACGATCTCCAGCCTGGGATCTTTTTTCACATCCTCCAGAAGTGCCGGTGTGACTTCCAGATACTCCAGATGCAGCGTGTCCTGGATCCGGATGATCTTCGGATTCTCACGGTCGATCCCCCGGCAGCATTTCAGGGCCACCCGGATCGCCGTCTCCTCATCCTCCACGGTACAGGGAATGCTGGCGTCCAGGAGACAATTGCAGGCAATCGCATTCGCATACATGCTTTCCCGGTCCAGTTTGTCAAAGACTCTCTGAGTGATCACGTCAAAGAGCCCCACCCCGATTCCATTTCCGTGGCTGGCCGGTGTGAGATCTGAAAGAACCAGCCGCTGATATTTCGGTATATGCAGAACGAAGGTTTTCAGCAATGTGCTGCGGCCCAGGATATTGGGGTCGAAGCCGGCGCCGGAAATGTCCTTTCCTATATACTGGCAGACGATTACATCCGCTTCCGGGAGCATGATGAAGGGCATGTGCTCCTTCGCGATCCGGCAAAGTTCCTTCTCCCGCTCAATCAGACGGGCGGCGGGCACCGCTTCGATCTGCAGCGTCTGATCGTAGGCGTTCTCCAGGATCGCCACGCCGAAGCCCACCGGTGCCTTTTTCAGGATCAGGGAAGCGGTCTCTTCGATAACATCCGCAAAGATCTCCGGAGATTCCTCGTGGACGGCGGAACATCCCTTGTGGTTCCCCAGACCGATCACCAACATCTTGCAAAGACCGCTCTGCAGAGGACCCACAAAATCCGTGTGGAGCTTGATCCGGTTGACCGGAACAATCAGATCCGCCGACATCGCCGCCCGGTCAAACCACACCGGACGCCCCTCCGGGCAAGGCTGCGAACCATCGGCATCTTTCTCTTCCGCACCATCCTCCCGGCCCAGCTGTGATTCACCGGCATTTTTCCTCCGGGGAATATCCCCGAGATGCACGGTGTCCACCGAGGTCACCACCGGAATTCCCAGAGCCTCCTCCGTAATCCCGTAACCCGCCAGCACCTCCCGCTGGCCCTCCTCGGTCCCACCTCCGTGGCTTCCCATCGCAGAAACGATAAAAGGCTTCGCACCCAGCTCCTGCAGAGCCCGGACCGTCGCCTCCACAATCATAAACAGGTTTTTAATCCCCCGGCTTCCCACCGCAACAGCCACACGCATCCCCGGCTTCACCAGAGTACGAATCTCCTCTTTATTCAGCTCACCCCGGACAACCGAAGGAATCCCCGAAACCTCCAGATGCTCCCTGTCAAAAAGCTGCCTGACCCGTGTAAACGCAGGAAGCGGACGATTCAGATCCGAATCCAACAAGAAAGGCATATCGAAACACCCCTTTCTTTTATCTGTCTATTCAAGTAAATAAAGTATTCTTTTGAATCGTTACAGAATTAACAGATATATTTGGCACACATTTATTTGATGTTATCAATTATACCGAACAATTACGTCTATATCAAGCTTTATTTCATTATTATGTTTCATTTTTCTCTTTTATTTGATTTTAAGACAGAAGGGACGGTTCTTTTTGACTCATTGAGCTCAATGAGTCAAAAAGAACCGTCCCTTCTGTCTCATGTTCAGGTGCGGAAGAGTCGGCGGAGCCAGCGTACGTAGGTCCATACGGCGTCGGGGGTGCGGCTGATGGCGACCCGGTCTTTTGCCATGACTACGTCGTCGGTGATGACGTTGTCTACCTGCATCTCGATCATCTCGTCGATGAGGCCGCGGCTGTTGGCGGTCCAGGCCAGGATCTTTTTCCCCTCTCCGTGAAGGCGGGATACGAGCCGGTCGCTGATACTGCCGGTTTTGATGCTGAAGGCATCGGCGGCGGTCAGTGTGTGCAGGTTGCCATAAGCAAAGCTGGTAACGTATACGGTCTGGATGTTTTCGTCCAGCTCTTTTACTTTCATGATGGAACTGTAGACCTGGGAGGTCACCACGCAGAAATTCACGAAGTCTTTCTCGTGCAGAAGTTCCACCAGATGCTTCTCGAAATCCGGTTCATTTCCGGTGGGCTTCAACTCAATATTCAGATAGACCATATTTTCTTTTGCGAAATCAATGGCCTCCGCCAGCAACGGGATCGGTTCTCCCTCAAAAGAGGCACCAAACCATTTACCGGCGTCCATTTTCTGTATTTCATCCCACGGTAAAGTCCAGGCTTTGGCTCTCACGCCGGTGGTCCGGCGGAAATCACTGTCGTGCATCACGAAGATCTGTCCGTCGCTGCTCTGCTGAATGTCCAGTTCAATCCAGTCCGCTCCCTGCTCCACAGCGCCCCGGAAGGCGCTCATGGTATTCTCCGGATAATAGCGGGAAGCGCCCCGGTGGGCGGTCACTTCCGTGGTGTGCAGAAATTCCACCGCGGGGTTGAACCGGCCTTTATAGGAGGCGAAGCTGTAATAGCCGCAGAGAACCAGAAGGGTGATGATGAACACCGGGAAACCGACGCGGGACAAGGCCGGAGGCAAATCACGCACCGGTTTATACCAGACACTCACACTCCCCACGGCCGGAGCATCCCCGGTGGGTATTCTCTGGTCGGTGGTTGTCTGGTTGGGGGGTATCTCTGATATTTCTCCGCTGTGCCGCCGCAGCAGATACACCAGAATGTATTCGCTGTAAGGACCATTGGCTGCAATGAATAAGGCGGCGTTTACATTTAACACCGTAAGCACCACAAAAACAGAAACGCCCTTCCAGACCCCGAGGCGCCCGAAAATCTGTTCCAGCAGGATCGTACCTGTAATCAATAGCAGCGCCGTCAGCAAAAAGACCGCCAGGTAAACGATCTGGGCCACCAGATAGAACAGAAAATCATAGAGCCAGTGTTTCTTTCCTATTTCCACACTCCTGCGCAGCGCCTGTCGGATCCCCCGGTCCTCTGGCTGAATCAGAAGAAACACATATTTGAGCAAAGCAAAATCAATGACTCCGATCAGAATAACGATGACAACAGGAATCAGCAGGCGGGGTGTTTCCGAAAGCCCCTCCAGGATATCCTTCAGAACCGTCCGGCTTAAGAACACCGGCGCCATGGTGACACTACCAAAGGGAATCATCAGAAGCGCGGCGATCAGAACCGCCCCCGCCTTCCCCTGGCAAAGCACGTGCTTCATATATTGCCAGGCAAAAACAGCCGCTTCCGCCAACCGCGGTTTGCTTTTTCTTTGATGATACTGGAGAATATAACGGATCAGACCGATTTCGAGAAGTTCGTAACAGGCACAGCCTAGGAGAAAAATCAGCAGACAAATCAACACAAACGGATGCCGGATAAAGGCAAAAACATTCTCCCATGAGAGGAAACGATAGCCGGAAAAACGCATCATGAGAGAAAAAGCACCCGAAACCAGAGGAATAATCACGGCCACCGTCAGGAGTTTGAAGACCGTCATGTAGGGCAGGAAACTATGCCAGTCCAACGTCAATATACGTTTTTTTATAATTCTTCCCATAGCAGCCCTCCTCCACACCCCGGCCACCCGCCACCGGGGAGCAAAAAAATCATAGCATATTTTCCAGGCGCACGCAATCAGAACCCGCCACCGGGACCTGTCCCCGCTGGATGCCCGCTGGCGGAGGTTGTAAACCGATCCTGTTTACGGGTTGACATTTCGCTTTTTCTATTGTAAACTAGCTTTCGTTGTCTGGTTAACATTTGATTTGATGTCCTGGAAGTGCAGAGGGTCTTTTTGTTCCTGGCTTTCCTGGAATAGGATGTATGGATTATGTCGGATTTATTGAATTTAGCGAATGAAGTTATTTCCGGGCGGCGTATGAAAGACGGGGATCCGGAGTTGTCCTGGTTGATTACAGGAGATCTTGACGAGTTGATGCAGGGTGCGGACCGGGTCCGGTCGGAGCTCTGCGGGGATCGGGTGGATCTGTGCAGTATTATCAACGGGCGTGGCGGAAAATGCAGTGAGAATTGTAAGTTCTGTGCCCAGTCGGCGCATCATCACACGCATTGTGATGAGTATGGTTTTCTGGATACCGAGACGTTTTTGAAGGATTGTGGAAGAATGGCGGCTCAGGGTGTAGACCGGTATTCGATCGTTACCGCCGGCCGGACGATGGCCGGGGCGGATCTTGAGAAGGCGATTGAGAGTTACCGGGCGATGCATGAGCGTTATCCGGAAATGATCCTCTGTGCTTCTCACGGTCTGGTGACGGAGGAAGGGCTCCGCCGGATGGTGGAGGCCGGTGTGACCATGTATCACACCAATGTGGAGACTTCCCGGCGATTTTTCCCGGAGATTTGCACAACCCACACCTACGATGACAAAATGGAGCAGATCCGGAGGGCGAAGGCTGCCGGCATGACCGTCTGTTCCGGTGGTATTCTGGGTATGGGTGAGACCTGGCAGGACCGGATCGACATGGCTCTGCTGCTGGCGGAACTGGAAATCACTTCCATTCCTCTGAATTTCCTGATTCCTGTGCCGGGGACGCCTCTGGAAAACCGGCCGCGACTCACCCCGGATGAAATTCTGCGTATTGTCGCCCTCTTCCGTTATATCAACCCTACGGCTTATATCCGAATTGCGGCTGGCCGCAGCTATTTTGAGGACGGTGGAGAAGTCCTTTTCCGGGCCGGGGCCAATGCGACCCTCACCGGCGACATGCTGACCACCGTCGGCAACAACACGGCGCAGGACCGGGAAATGCTGACCCATATGGGCCGGGAAATCAAACCGGTTCCCGCAGGCGACTGACCCACGAAACCTGTTCCCGGCGGATCGCAGCCGCGCAATAAGGAAGGTGCTTCGCACCTTGCGCGGCGCGG
>CAMOYN010000121.1 GCA_946630035.1 uncultured Lachnospiraceae bacterium | reverse complement strand
CCTGCACCGGAATAACGGAATCCCCTGCCGGTATAGCCGAGTCCTGCACCGGAATCGCTGTCTTTTCCCTTTTCTTAGCTGTCGTTGTCATATTTACTCTCCCCATGAGTCAGAAGGGACGGTTCTTTTTGACTCATTGCTCACAATGAGTCAAAAAGAACCGTCCCTTCTGACTCATGCCTGATGTATTGCGGATTTTGCCAGTTCATCTACTTTTTCATTGTAGGCGACCCCGGAGTGGGCAGGTACCTTGATCAGCTCGATCTCAATTTTGTCGGCCATATCCTCTATGAAACCGGCGTAGGCGCGGGTGAGTTCCTTGTTCGTGCGCCAGCTGCCGTCGGCCCACCGGCCGATACCCTCGTAGTCGTAATAGATGGTGATTTTGCGTTTTCCATGGGTGATGGCCCAGGTGACGGCGGCTTTCACAGCGTCCAGCTCGGCGGAGACGTTCCTCATGGCGACATATTCCGGATCTTCTGCCAGAGTCACGGCTCCCTGAAGGGAAGCCAGCTCCTGCTCCGAATCCATGATAATAGCGCCGTAGCCGGAGGTCTGTTCCGCATTGCTGTAGCTTCCGTCGGTGAAGGCAATCACCTCATCCGGAGACAGATCCCATCGGCGGCGTTCGATCTCCGCATTGATATCCGCCGCCCCCAGGTGGTTCCGCCGGGCCGGGTACGGCGGTTCAGGACCTCCCATCTCAGCCGTCGGCATCTTCTGGGTCGTCTTCCCCCATCCCTCCCAGGAACCCGCCAGGAACTCTTCCGCCTCTTCCCGGGTCGGGAAGGATTTAAAGATCGCGCCGGCGAAGCCTTTCGTCTGTTTTTCACACTCCGCCCAGGTCTCGTAGATACCGGGCTTGACACCTTTTCTCACCGCATAGTATTTCTTTTTTGCCATATAATCCTCTGCACAGAAATTTCTTCTAATTATATCAGATCTGACGGATTATACAAGCGGGAGACAGGGGACGGTCCTTTGTCTCCTTACCGCAGCAAGGCGCCGGAGACAGGGGTCTGTCCCCTGTCTCCGGCGCCTTGCTGAGGAGGAGACAAAGGACCGTCCCCTGTCTCCTATTTGACTTTCCAGCTGGCGGCCTGGCGGCGTTCGCTGATGAAGTTGCGGTAGATGCCTTCCTGTGCGAGGAGTTCGGTATGGGTGCCGCGCTGTACAATCTGTCCGTGGTCCACCACCAGGATCTGGTCGGCGTGTTCGACGGTTTTGAGCCGGTGGGCGATCATGACGACGGTTTTCTCTTCGGTCAGGGCCTGGACGGCCTGCATCAGCTCGTTTTCATTTTCCGGATCTACATTGGCGGTGGCTTCGTCGAGGAAGATCACCGGGGCGTCTTTCATCATGGCGCGGGCGATGGAGATGCGCTGTTTTTCACCTCCGGACAGGCTGGCTCCGCCTTCGCCGATTACCGTCTCATAGCCTTCCGGCAGGGCGGAGATAAAGTCGTGACAGCAGGCTTTTTTCGCGGCGGCGATGACGTCTTCCATGGGGGCGTCGGGCTGTCCGAAGCGGATATTGTTGGCAATTGTGTCGTGGAAAAGATATACATTCTGGAACACGAAGGAAAAATTCTCCATGAGGGAGTCCATGTCGTATTCTTTTACGTTCCGGCCGCCGAGCGTCACGGTGCCCTCCTCCACGTCCCAGAACCGGGCCAGGAGATTGACCAGGGTGGTCTTGCCTCCGCCGGAGGGGCCGACGATGGCTGTGGTGGTTTTCTCCGGAATTTCGGCGCTGATTCCCTGAATGATCCTGCGTTTATCATAGGAAAATGCGATGTTGTCTGCCCGAATTTCTCTGGAAACGGGGGCAATGACCTCACCGGAAATGTCCATCTGTTTCGTGTCCAGGATTTCCTGGGCCCGGTCCACGCTGACGTCCACCACCCGCAGCAGGGCGGAGTAATTGCCGGCACTCTCAAGGCTCGCATAGACGATGAAGGCCGAGATCACCATGACCACAGCGGTGAGGGCGTCCATGGTTCCGGCGCAGTAAAAGGCACAGGAAAACGCAACCATGGCCGTGCCGGTCAGTTTTGCGATAAAACTCTGGGCCGTCATCCGGGGAATCAGGGTCATTTCCATGTCCGTATTGACCTGGGTATTGGCCGCGATGGCTTCGTTGAGCTCCCTGCTTTTCTCCCCCACCAGGTGATAGGCTTTCACCTCGGCCATCCCCTGCAGGTACTCCAGCACCTTCTCCACCAGCTTCTCATCCGCGTCGATTTTGCGGGGCGCCAGGCCGGCGGCCGCGCTCTGGAGGAATCGGTTGGCCAGCAGGAAAATGGCAAATCCGCCCAGCAGCACCAGGGCAATGCGCCAGTCGAAGAACAGTAGCATGACAATGATGAGGGAGGTGGTGAGGAGCCCCTCGCACACCATCATGATCACGCGGGTCGCCACATTTTCCAGATTTTCCATCACATTGGTGGTGACGGAAGTGATCTGCCCGAGAGAATTCGCGTTGAAATATCCCATGGGGAGGTAGCGCATGTGCTCGGCGATTTCCACCCGTTTTTTCGCGCAGGTGTCGTAGCCGCCCTCCGTCTGCAGCATCATGCTCCTGGCCTTGATCAGCCCCGACCCGACGATGCTGAGCACCATGATGCCAAAACTCAGCAGAATATCCTGCGTTGTCACATTTTCGCGGATCAGCGCCCGGATCATGCAGGCAATGGCGGGTATTTTCAATGCCTCAAACATCGCCTGCAGTACACCCAGCAAGATGGAGAGTCTGAATTTTCGGTAATTTTCTTCCCCGCAGAATGCAAAAAATTTACGAATCGTCTTAACCATTATCCTTCACCTCCATATGGGCCTTCCACATGGTCTCATACAGACCGTGATGCGCCAGAAGCTGTTCATGGATGCCGAAATCGTCGATCTTCCCGTCCTTCACCACATAAATCCGGTCCGCGTCCATGATAGTGGACAGCCGATGGGCAATGACAATCAGTGTCTTTCCCTCGGTGAGTTTTGACACCGACCGCTGGATGACGGCCTCATTTTCCGGATCGGTATAGGCCGTGGCCTCGTCCAGGATGACGATGGGCGCCGCCTTCAGCATGGCACGGGCAATGGAAATGCGCTGCCGCTCGCCGCCGGAGAGGTGGCCGCCGGAGGATCCCACCATCGTTTCATATCCCTTTTCCAGGCTCAGGATAAATTCGTGGCAGCCGGACTGCTTCGCCGCTTCCTCCACCTCCGCGTCCGAGGCCGAGGGGCGGCCCAGGCGGATATTCTCCCGCACCGTCATGTTGAAGAGGTAATTGTCCTGAGAGACAAAAGCGATCTTATCCGCATAAGTTTCCTGAGGAATCTGCCGGATATCCCTGCCGCCGAGGGAAATGCTCCCGTCCGTTACGTCCCAGAGAGAGGCGATCAGACGGGCGATGGTGCTCTTTCCGCTGCCGCTGGGGCCCACCAGCGCCACGAAGCTGCCCTCCGGGATTTCCAGAGAAACCCCGTGAAGCACCTCGGTATCCTTATAGGCAAAATGCACATTTTCCAGTACAAGATCGTTTTTAAGCGGCAGATCCCTTCCCGGTGCGGCACCATTTTTCGCCGATGGATCCTTTACCGGTACTGCACCGTTTTTCGGCGATAGATCCCTTCCCGGTGCGGCACCTGCCTCCGGGCGTTCCATTTCCGGCGCATCCAGAATCGCCTGCACCTCACCGAAGATCGTCCCCATCGTCCGGATGTCATCGGAGTAACTCATCAGGGTGATCAGCGGTGTGATGACGCCGACGGAGAGAATAATGATCGTGACAAAGTTCTGAGGGGTCAGAGATCCATTCTTCACAAGCAGCCCGCCGATGGGCAGAACCGAGACCATCGTTGCCGGCATGACAACCATGGCAAAGGTCATGGGGATGATGCTGGCCCGCATCCAGTCGATAAAGCTGTGGGCTGCCTCATAGGCATCGTGGGAAAACCGCTCGTAACTGGATTTCGTTTTGCCAAAGGCCTTAATGACCTGGATGCCGCCGATGTATTCCACCGCCGTGTCATTCAGCGCCTTAGTCGCCGTAATGGTGTGCTCGTAGAATTTGGTGCTCCCTACCATCATTAATGCATAGCAGAATATCCCGATCGGCACAGTGACAAGACTCGCCAGTCCCATTCTCCAGTCAAGAACGAAAATGTAGATCAGAATGACCACCGGGATCAGGAGATTGGCCGTGAACTCCGGAACGATATGAGCCAGCGTCGTCTCAATGCTGTCGATACGCTCGATCAGCGTGTTTTTGAGGGCCCCGGAACTCTGCTCCAGCACCGTCCCCAGGGGCATCCGCGTCAGCTTCTCCATGCAGCGCTTGCGGATCTCCCCCAGCACCGCAAAGGTCGCTTTGTGGCTTGTGGCCGTGGAAAAAGCGTGAAACAGCACACGGAAGAACCACAGGGCGGCCATAAGCAGGCATCGGGTCAGATAGAACGAAAAATCTTTCTGTCCATTCATCAGGCCTTGGACGATACCGATCACCACAAAATAAGGCAAAACCGAAAATGCGACACCGACAACCGCCAGAACCACGCTGAGAACATATTGCCCTCCGTGATCACCTGTCTGCCCCAGCACCCAGGCCATGGGTGAGGGCGATTTCTGTTTTTCTTGCATAAGCAAACCTCCATTACACTTTGTTAGCTAATGCGTGCCGGTTTGTGTTAACTAATCCTCCGTTAAACTCTGTTAGCTAACGCGCGCCGGTTTGTGTTAACTAATCCATAAACGCACACATCGCCTGTCCCTGAAACAGAGACAGGCGGTGCAAGCCTGGTTGATATTTATAATTATGATAGCAGAGGCAAAAACCTTTTGCCCCCAGCATAATTATCAGAGATTATTGTGTTATTACACAGCTGTGATTTTCAGAATCCAATCATTTTCTTCCATCCCGGGAGAAAAAATGCCTCCACCGTATCCAGACAGGCAAAGGCGTCTTCCCGGGAATAATAATGAACGACCGGCTCAAACAGTGCCGTCATATAGGCGGTAAGCAACAGATGGAATTCCCTCCGATGGATATCCCATACAGGATAACCGCGGGAACGGATGAAAGGGAGATACGCCCAGAACCGTTCCTGACTCCTCTCCGTCAGATCGTGGAGAAAATTCCCGTATTTTGACCCCTGGGATTTCGCTGTCAGAAGATGATATTCGTCCATATGCGGATAGATGACTTCACGCATCATGTCCACCCAGGAATCCTGCCACACAGCATTTCCCCCCAGAATAGAATTCCTGTATCGGGCCACATGACTCTCCTGCCATTTTTCGATCCGGTCCACAGCCGGGGCCACCAGCTGATCAAACAGATCTTCCTTATCCCTGCAGTGACGGTAGATCCCCGCCGCCGTCATACCGCAGCGGCTGGCAATCGAACGCATGGAAGCCTTCTCAAAACCAAACTCCATGAATTCATCTCTCGCCGCCGTCATAACCTTAATATGAGTAACGGTTTTATCCCTCGGCATCAACAGCACCCTTTAAAAGAAACTGATGTTAGCTAACACTAATTAATATAACACGCATCTTATCACCCGTCAATAGTAAAACTGGAACAGAGGGAGACAGGGGACGGTCCTTTGTCTCCTTACCGCAGCAAGGCGCCGGAGACAGGGGTCTGTCCCCTGTCTCCGGCGCCTTGCTGGGGAGGAGACAAAGGACCGTACCCTGTCTCCTCTATTTCATTAGTATTCCATTTTTATTACGAGGAAGATGCAGCGGCTTTTGCTGCGGTAGCGGTGCCAGGGATAGATTCCCTCTGCATTCCAGGTGGGGGTGTGGGCTGTGCCGGCGGTCAGCGGCAGAGTGGCGTAGCGGGAGTCCGGATCTTCAGAGCGGAGCAGGTCTATGGCGCCGTCTCCTACCACCTGTACGTGGATCTCCCGGATTCGTTTTCCGTCGTGTTCCCGGTGGATGCCTAAGGGATAGTCCGGTTCTGACACCAGGACGAATCTTGCCGTCAGGTTATCCTGAACCAATTGCGGGGAGCGATAGCAAGGGGTTCCCCGACGGTTTCCCTGGCTTCCGTTTTTCCAGATTTTTCGCAGGCAGTCCAGGGTCTGCAGATCCGAAAGATCCAGTGTTCCTACATTACAGATTAGAAGAGCGCAGCCGGGGACCCGGATTCTGGCTCCACAGGTCCGCATGGCAGAAAGCGGCCGCAGGGAAAATTCCTCTTCTACCAGGATGCTCTTTTCGGCATCCAGATTGACCAGAAGACAATGGCCCGGAGTGACATATTCCTCTTCTTCCCGGATCAGGCGGGTTTCTATAAACGGCTCTCCGATGGACAACTTCTGAACCATGGTTTTCTCCTCTCATTTTTCAAGACTCACTGGTGGGTTTACATTTTTTTGTATTTCTGTTATCGCCTCATCCGAAAACGGTCTGCAGATACTGGAGGCCGCGGCGGGCGGCTTCAAAACTGGTGGGCTCGGGGCGGGCTTCGATGCTCACCCATTTGTCATAGCCGGCTTCTTTCAGCACCCTCGCGGCTTCCCGGAAATCAAAATGGGAATCATCCGGCAGCAGGCGGCCTTCGTCGGAAACATGGAAAAGCACCAGCTTGGAAAGGGAACGCCGGATGGCTCCGGGGACATCCTTGTCCTCCGTAATCATATGGTAGGTATCTCCATTGTACAGGAGCCAGTCCGAATGGAATTTTTCCAGGAAGGCCATGGTTCGCTCCGTCGAACAGAAAACGTCCCCGTCGTTGCGGTTGATCTGCTCCATGACCATGGGTGTCTGAATGTTTTCCGCATACTCCAGGACTCTCGCCACACTGTCGGTCAGGATCTCTTCAAACTCCTGATCCGTCTGCCCGGGGCTCTTCCGCCCCCGCAGATAACCGATCAAGATCTGGGAATCCAGTTCTTTTGCCAGATCCAGCTGCCGGTGCAGCCGTTCGATGGTGGCCATGCGGATTTTTTCATCGGGATGCACCATACTCATCCCCTCATAGAGATAGGCCAGTCCCGTTGTCACGGCGGAGCACGCAAGACCATGGTTCTGCAGGCTCGCCCTCAGTTCGGATGCCTTGTACCGGGAGGGATCCTGGATCTGCAGTTCGATTCCGTCATATCCCAGCATTTCCGCTACCGCAGCGCATTCCTCATAGCTGTTCCCTCGTAACGGAAAGGGAGAGGTGGATTCCAACGGCCGGTCTACCGTACAGATGCTGAATTTCATTCCCATGTCAGTTCGATCCTCCGTCCTTCCTCCGCGGAACGGAATGCTGCATAGACGACGCGGATGATTTCATACGCCAGTTCAAAGGAAGTCTCGGTCTTCGTACCGTATTCCATCGCTTCCAGGAAAGATTTCATCTCGCCGGTATAGCCGCGGATAACTTCATCGCTGACGAATACATTGTTCCAGCCCACCTTGTTCGGATTCAATTCTCCCCAGTAAACGCCGTCCAGCCCTCTGTCATCGCTGCAGTAGGTCTTCAGCAGGTCATTCTGCGTCAGGTTCATCTGGAATTTCATGTCATTGCAGGCAATGGTGACCTGATTGGCGGAACCGCCGATCACCGCATCGGTTCCGATGACATTGCACATGGAGCCGTCCGAGAATGTGAGAATGACATTGGCGCAGTCCTCCACATCGTTCGGATGGGCCTGGGCATACTGGTGCTCCCCTTCTTTCAGCGGCACCCGGCTGATCTGTCCCATTTCCGCCG
>CAMOYN010000120.1 GCA_946630035.1 uncultured Lachnospiraceae bacterium | reverse complement strand
GAAATTTTTATGAATTTCCACAGACAGACTCACCGGCGTTTTCCTCCTTTCCTTCTGGCAAATACATTCATCAGAACGACCGTGACAAAGGAGAAAATCACCAGGATCAGCACATAGCCGTAGGCTTCCTTCATATTGCCTCCTGCCACTGCAGAATAAATGGCCAGAGGCAGTGTCCGGGTCTTCCCGGCAATATTACCGGCAATCATGGCCGTGGCTCCGAATTCTCCCAGTCCCCTGGCAAAGGCCAGGATCCCTCCGCTGAGGATCCCCGGCGCTGCCTCCGGCAGAATCACCTTCCAGAAAATCTCCCACTCGCTCATGCCCAGAGTCCGTCCGGCAAAGATCAGGTTCTCATCCACCTGTTCAAAAGCGCCCCGGGCCGACCGGTACATCAGAGGGAAGGCGATCACCACCGCCGCCAGTACTGTGGCGGACCAGTTGAAGACGATCTTGATGCCGAGATCCGAGAGGAACATGCCTACCGGCCGTTTCTGCCCGAAAATAAACAGAAGAAAAAAACCAGCCACCGTGGGCGGCAGCACCATCGGCAGCGTAAGAATTCCATCGAGCAGGGTTTTCATCTTATCCGACCGCAGCCCCACGACCCAGTGTGCAGCTGCCAGCCCCAGAAAAAAAGTAAACACGATCGCCGCGCCGGCAGTTTTCATAGAAACAATAATCGGTGACCAGTCCATACGACAGATTCCCTCCTGTACTTCCTCCGATAATACAACCCCCGCCACATTTTGTAAATGCTATGGCGGGGGTGAATAACAAAAATAAAGTTAAGATTCGGTAGTTTCCTAGGCGGCGGTGGTCTCTTCGGCGGCTGCGGTAGTCTCCTCGGCCTCTTCTTCGGTTTCCGGAAGGGTAAAGCCATAGGCGGTGAACTGTTCCAGTGCTTCCGGTGTGGAAAGGAACTCCTCAAAGGTCTTTGCCGCATCCTGCTTTGTGGAGCTGGCAATCACACCCACGGGGTAGGTTGCCGGAGCCAGACCTTCTACGATCACTACATTGTCCGCTTCCTGCATGGCGTCGGTGCGATAGGTAAAGCCACAGTCCGCACTGCCTGCTGCGATCCAGCTGAGCACTTCCGTCACGTTGGTTCCCAGGCTGATCTCTTTCTCCTGGATCGGCTCCCAGAGCCCCAGTTCTTCCAGAGTTTTCTGGGTGTACTGGCCTACCGGTACATCGGCGGGATCCCCGATGGCGATGGTATTGGCTTTCAGGATATCCTGCACACTCTCGATTCCAAGCTCTGAATCTTTGGGAGTGATCAGTACCAGTTCATTGGTCACCTGAACCTTCACGGTGTCATCCACCATAAGCCCCGCTTCCTGAAGAGCCGTCATCTGTTTCTGTCCGGCAGAGAAGAAGACATCCCAGTCGGCGCCTTCCTCGATCTGGGTCTGCAGCTTGCCGGAGCTGTCATAGGTGGCTTCCACCTTGATTTCCGGGTGCTGTTCTTCAAACATCGGAATCAGCTGGTCGTCAAAGACATACTTCAGACTGGCCGCTGCCGCCAGAACAATGGTCGTCTCCTCCTCGGCATGTACCTGTGTACTGCCTGCTGCCATCATGGATACGGCCATGGCCGCCGCCAGGGTCCAGCTCAGAAATTTTTTCATGCAATTGTTCCTCCTTATCTGTCATTCGGGTTAACATTCCTCGGATTGATTATTTCATCTCTCGAATAATCAATCCCTCCGATGGCACAATACTACAGCTATTATCAGGATTTGTCAAGATTATTATGACATTAATTATTCTTTCACACGAATAATCAACGCCCCATCTGACCCTGTTTCTGTTTTCTTCACGCAAAAAAAGCGGAAAGAGAAAAATCCTCTTTCCACTTTTTTATCTGCTGCGCACTGCCGCGATCATTTCACGTATTGCTGATAGATGTTGAAGAAACTCTTGCCGTTTACCGCATTTTCTCCGGTGAGACTCAGTGTCTGCCAAGCAGCCTCGTTCCAGACCATGGAATTATCTGCCATAAAGGTATCCAGCGTGGTCTGATAGGCGCTGCGGACGGCCTCCTCCTGGAGCTGCTGTGCGTGTTCCGTCGTCTGGGGTTCCGCCTGTGGTTCTACGCACTGGAAGAGGTAATATCCATCCGTTGTTTCCTGCAGGGAGGAAATCTCGTTTTTGGAGAGATTAAATACGACCGCCTCCATATCCTGGGGCAGTTCTCCCCGGGTTACATAACGGTAAATATTCTCCGCCTCATTATAATAGGCTGCCTGCCCGTTGAAATAGGCGATGCCATCCTGGATCCGGCTAATAATCTTATCCGCTTTTTTCTTCTGCTCGGCTTTCTGATCACTGTCGGAGAAGGGCAGATAGATCTGCTTCACCCAGACGACTCTGGCCTGTTCCTCCGTGATGTTGTATCCGGAAGCAGCTTCCACCTCGGCATAGACTTCGTCGGCCAGGTAGAGATTGCGGAAGGCATCGGCTGCCTGCTCCGCCTCGGTATCCGGATTCTGAGCGGCGTATTCTTCGCCCGCCTGTTTGAACCGGTTCTCTTCTTCGTCGGTGCATTTGCGGCCGGCAACGACACTGGACTGGCTGGCTGCCATAATATCCTGGATATACAAGGCTGCCTCCGCTTTCAGTTCCTCCTCGGTCCGCTTCTCGCCGTCTCCGGTCTGCCAGACAGCGGTACCATACAGGGTTTCATACTGCTCTTTCCAGGCAGACAGATACATCGCACCTTCGGCCGTAGGAAGCTTGGCCTCCGCCACCTTGAGAAGGGTTTTCTCATTCATGGCTCCGGATCCGAAATCCAGATTTCCGAAATGGATCCCTCCGCAGCCGGTTAGAGCTGCCGCAGACAGGATCAGCAGCGCCGCCAGAGCCCTGCGAGTCCCCTTGCTTCTTGGGGGAAATTTACGGTTATCTGTAGTATTCATATGATTGTTCAAATCCTTCTTCCTCCTCAGGATCCATTACATTGATTCTATGCAGCGGTAAAACGCCTGTACATTCTCCCCGGGATCTCCCCGGAAAACGGCGGAACCTGCTACGATCACATTGGCTCCCGCCGAGACCACTTCCCTGACATTATCCAGACCGATCCCGCCGTCCACCTGGATATCGGTATCCAGTTTTTCTTCCTCCAGCCACTGCCGGAGTTCCCGGATCTTCCGGGTGCAGTAGGGGATATACTTCTGACCGCCAAATCCCGGATTCACCGTCATCAAAAGAATCATATCCACCATGGAGGCTATGTGCTTCACCGATTCGACCGGTGTCGCCGGATTCAGCGCCACCCCGGCTTTTTTACCGAGGGAATGGATCTCCCGGATCACCCGGTCCAGATGCCGGCAGGCTTCCACATGGACGGTAATCAGGTCGGATCCCGCCTGGGCAAATGCCTCCAGATAATGTTCCGGATGTTCTATCATCAGATGGGTATCAAATAACAGACCGGAACGCTTACGCAGACTTTCGATCACCGGTATCCCGAGGGAAAAACTGGGAGCGAACTGACCATCCATCACGTCAAGATGCAGATAAGGAGCTCCCGCCTTTTCCACGGCTTCCGCCTCTTCCCCCAGTCTTGAAAAATCCGCTGCTAAAACAGAGGGTGACAATTTAAATTCGGGCATATAGAAACCTCCTAACCCCAATCCATGACACAGGATTCGCGTAAGAACATCCGGACAATCCTGTTTTTAATAGCGCCTTCTCTGACGTATCTCTTCCGCCATCTGGCAGTAGTTTTCATAGCGAATGCGGGAACAGAGCCCCTCGGCCAGGGCCGCTTTGACGCCACATTCCTTCTCACCGATGTGGGCACAGTCCAGGAACCGGCAGTTTTCGGTATACTGAGAAAACTCCGGATATCCTTTCTGCAGTTCTTCCAGATTATCCGCAAAAATCTCCAGGGAGGTAAATCCCGGGGTATCCATCAGAAAGGTATTCTCCTCCAGATAGAACAGTTCAGAGTGCCGGGTGGTATGTTTTCCCCGGCGGATCTTCCGGCTGATCTCACCGGTTTCCATGGCCGCTTCCGGCTGCAGCTGGTTCATCAGGGAGGATTTTCCGACTCCGGAAGGGCCGGCAAGAACCGTGGTTTTGCCCCTCAGAAGATCCCTTACCTGCTCTATGCCCTCGCCCCGGGCCGCACTGATAAACACCGCCGGATAACCGGCTGCCTCATATACCGCGGCACAGGCTTCTCTCTCTTCACCGGTGGAAAGATCCGCTTTATTAAAAACCAGCACCGAGGGGAGAGACTGTCTCTCCATCATAACCAGAAACCGGTCCAGCAGATTAAAATTCGGTTCCGGGTCATGCACCGCAAACATCACCAGTGCCTGATCGACATTGGCAACGGCCGGCCGGATCAGACTGTTTTTCCGGGGACAGATGGAAGCCACATTTGCTTCCCCCTCCTTCTCATCCAGAATATTACAGATCACCCGGTCTCCCACCAGCGGTTTCACTCCCCGGTTCCGGAAAATTCCTTTGGCCCGGCATTCATAAATGCGGCTTCTGCCGTCATGAACATAGTAGAAGCCGCCAATTCCTTTTATAATCGTTCCTTCCATATATCACTCGCCGGAGTTTTCCGCAGCCTCTTCGACTTCCTCTATATCATCCGGATCGCCGCCGTCCTGATTTCCGTCGGTGGGCATCTCCTCCGCGGTCGTCTGCTTTTCTTCTTCCGTCTTTTCAGTAGGAGGTTCTGTCTCCTGCGGCTGGGTCTCCGCCGGCTTTGTCTCCACGGCTTCGGTTTCCTTCTTCGAAGGTTCGGTCGCCTCCGGTTCCTTGCCAAGGCTGATCACAAGACTGATCGAAGTTCCCTTCGGGACCGAAGATCCTTTCTTCTCACTCTGACTGATGACAAGGCCCTTGGTAGTATCCTCGCTGTACTCTTCCGTCACGGAACCCACTTCCAGCCCTGCCGCTTTCAGAGCACTCCGGGCTTCATTCAGAGTGGAATTGACAACATTCGGTACGGTAGTCGTGGCACTCCCTTTGCTGACGGAGAAGGCAATGGAAGAATTCTCCGCCACCTTGGTGCCCGGTTTCACATCCTGGGAAATCACCATGCCCACGGATACTTTATCGTTCTCTTCATAGGTGATCTTGCCTTCCTTCAGATTCGCATCCTCCAGACGGCTGATGGCCTTCGCCTCCGTGATTCCCGTAATATCCGGTACCTTCACTTCTTCCTTCTCCGGTCCCTTGCTTACGACCAGCACCACGATGCTTCCCTTGGCCACCACCGAGCCCATCACGGGACTGGTATTAATCACATATCCCTTCTGAACCTCGTTGCTGTACTCCTCCAGGGTTTCATCCGGCACGTCAAAACCGGCCTTTTTCAGGGCGGACTGTACATAGGAAACACTCTTTCCGGCGAGATTATCCGGAATCTGCGCGGTCTCAGAGCCGGTACTCACTTTCAGAGACACCTCGGTGCCAAGGGGCAGCATCTCGCCTTCCTTGTACTCCTGCTCATAGACTTCGCCTTCGTTATAGGTGTCAGAGGTGCCGCTCTCGATCCGGTACCGCAGTCCCTGACCGTACAGGATCTGTACAGCCTGCTCCTGCGTCATCCCCAGGAGATTGCGCATCTCTACTTTCTCCACTTCCGTGGTGGTCACCGCTTCCGTGGTCTCGGCCGCTGTCGTTCCCAGCTGTCCCAGTCCCAGGGAGAGGCCGTCACTACATCCTTTAAAGGCCAGTGCCGCCACCACCAGTACAATCAGGATGGCCACAAACACACTGACGGCCGTGATCACCCTCTCGATCCCGGTATGATTCTCCGGGCCGTTGTAACTGCTCTCATCGGTATCCCGGCGATCGTACCGGTCATGCCGCTCATTTCTGTCATAGTACTTATCCTGGCGATCATACCGCTCCGGCTCCACGTAGCGGGAGGGAGAGGATTCGTACATATAATCGTCGGAATCATTCACATTTCTGCGCCGGTTGATCTCGCGCCGGTCATCTTCATTGAAGATCACTGTGGAAGAATCATTGGCCAGGGATGTGATCTTGACAAAATCCTCGTTCGGCATCATCAGAGACTTTTTCAGATCTCCGATCAGTTCGGTCGCCGAAGCATAGCGCATCTCCGGTTTTTTCTGGGTACATTTCAGGATGATCTTCTCAAGGCTCACCGGAATCAGCGGTTCATACTGACGGGGAGGAACCATCTCCCCCTGGATGTGCAGAAGAGCCACCGATACCGTGGAATCCCCCTCGAAGGGAACTCTGCCGGTCAGCATCTCATAGAGGGTAATTCCGAGGGAATAGATATCACTTCTCTCGTCACAATATCCGCCCCGGGCCTGCTCCGGAGAAATATAGTGGACACTTCCCATCGTATTGGAGCTGATGGTCTGGCTGGAAGAAGCCCTGGCAATACCGAAATCCGTGACTTTTACCTTGCCATCCCGGGAAATCATGATATTCTGCGGTTTGATATCCCGGTGGATGATATGCTGATTGTGAGCCGCTTCGATTCCCCGGGCCACCTGCATGGCCACTTCAATCGACTCCCGGATCTCCAGTTTTTTCTTACGTTCGATATATTTTTTCAGCGTGATGCCTTCGATCAGTTCCATCACGATATAGTGAACGCCCCGGTCCTCTCCTACGTCGAATACACTGACAATATTCGGGTGGGTGAGACATGCCGCCGACTGAGCCTCGTTGCGGAATTTGCTGACGAAATTCTCTTCCGAACTGAACTCGGACTTCAGGACTTTAATGGCAACAAAACGATTCAGTTTTCCATCTTTTGCTTTATATACGTCTGACATGCCGCCTGAGCCGATCTTGCTTATGATCTCATAGCGGCCTCCTAATATTGTCCCTGCTCTTAACATGTTTCCACCTCGCCGATCTCCGGATCTACCAATACAATGGATATATTGTCTTTTCCGCCGCTCCGGTTACCTGCTTTTAAAAGCAACAGGGCCGCCTCCTGACAGGAAGCGCTCTGGCGTATGATTCTCTGAATCTCTTCATCCGGCACCATATTCGACAGGCCGTCCGAACACATCAATATCTTATCGCCCGGCGTTAACTCTACTTCAAAAAAATCGGCGGCTACGGATTCTCTGACGCCAACCGCCCTCGTAATGACATTCTTATTTTTAATAAAGAGCTCGCTGTCCCGCTCCATCCTTCCCTGCGCCACCATCTCTTCTACCCAGGAATGATCCCGTGTGATCTGGCGGATCTTCTGCGGTCCGGATACATACAGCCGACTGTCTCCGATATTTGCCACCAGCATCTGGTCGCCGGTGATCGTCGCCGCTACCAGCGTGGTTCCCATCCCCCGCAGATCGTCGAAAGACGAAGCCTTCTGAAACAGCTCTCTGTTGACCGTGTGAATGGCACGGGAGATCGCATGCACGTCCTCGTCGGCACGGTTCTCCGACAGCAGCTCTGCCATTCGCTCCACGGCATACCGGGAAGCAAAGCCACCTCCCTGATGTCCGCCCATTCCGTCAGCCACCATATAAAAATTATTCAGTCTTCCCAGTGCCTCATCCGAAGCATATACGAAATCCTGATTGCTCATACGAATCTGACCGACGTCCGTAACAGCACAGCTTTTCATGTCCCCCGTTCCTCCCGGTGGTGTTCTTGCACGACTTTACGGCGCAGTTGACCACACGCACTGTCAATATCTGCGCCCATTCTTCTTCTTATAGTAACATTTATTCCGCTTT
>CAMOYN010000119.1 GCA_946630035.1 uncultured Lachnospiraceae bacterium | reverse complement strand
ACCGAGATGTGCATGCCTGGCGATCATGTAACCATGACCGTTGAGCTGATCACCAAGGTTGCTATGGAGCAGGGTCTGCGTTTCGCTATCCGTGAGGGTGGCCGTACCGTTGGCGCTGGCACCGTTGCTACCATCATCGAGTAATTCAGACATTACTTGATATCTGTTTTGACATTTTATTCCGGCATACCCTCGGGTATGCCGGTTTTTCCGTTAAAGCAGGATAACACCCTACGTGGATCTGGCTGTGAGTAGTAACGATTACTTAAAACGGGGGACGAAAAATGAAAGTGATCTGTATCGGTTCCGCTGTGATAGATATTTCGGCAGGTACGATCCCTGCGCCGGAACAGTGGTTTGAAAAGCAGAAGATTCAGACGATACGTATGCTTCCCGGCGGAGACGCCGTGAATCAGTCGATAACTCTGGCAAGACTGGGGATGGAAGCAGAGCTTGTTACTTCTATAGGCAGGGATGACAATGGGCTGCTCCTTATGAGTGCACTGGAGGCCAGATCCGTAAATACCCGGTGGATAACCCGGAAAGAGGAGACGCCGACGGGAACCGCCCTGGTCCTGGTGAGCCCGGAAGGGGAGAGAAATATTTTTGCCACCGAGGGAGCCTTTGAATATCTGAAAAAAGAGGAGATGCCTCCGCTGGATGAGGTATCTGCCGTCACGGTAGGGAGTCTCTATCAGATGCCGGGCCTGGAGGAGAAGGGACTGGCAGAGTATCTGCATGAAGCCAGAGAGAAGGGAATCCCGGTCTTTGCGGATCTGGGATCGGATAAACACGGCCAGAAGCTGACAGGAATCGCCCATATGCTGCCGGAGATTGATTATTTCCTACCCAGTCTGAAAGACGCCCTGTGGATCACAGGAAGCAAAACCGCCGAAGAGGCTGCAGAGATCTTCCGGAACTACGGGACAGAGAATGTTGTGATTAAATGCGGAGCGGACGGAGCCTATTACTGCTCCGGGAAGGAATCCGGCTGGGTGCCGGCGATACCGGTAAAACCCGTGGATACCACCGGAGCCGGCGACTGTATGGTAGCCTGTTTCCTGACAGGAATCCTTCAGGGCCGCAGCCTGGAAGACGCCTGCCTCACCGCCTGCCGGATCGCCTCCTTCAATACGTTGTATCAGGGAGCGGCCGAAGCTCCCATTGTACCGGCGATGCTAAAAGAAGAGTACTGGAAAGATCATACGCTGGTTTAAAACAGAATCAGGAAGAACATAAATAAAGCCTCCCGATTTTCTTATAAACAGAAAACGGGAGGCTTTGTTCGTTATTATAAATGTGTGGTGTATCAAAGCCGTGATGAGCGAAAGGAATTTATCCCCTTTGGGAAGTGGTTTCGGCTTCAGCCGCTTCTTCCGATGCGTCCCTGTCTTCTCTGGGATATCCCATCGCCTCGGCGATCCGGGCTTCGATCTGCAGTTCCTCGTCCAGGGGGCGGTAGATGGTAAATTCCGCGAGGAAAATGGGAAGCCAGAAACCGAGGAAGGGGATCAGAATCATCGTCCAGGGGGTGAAGAGTATCAGGATCAGTATCCAAAGGGCAACCAGAAAGGCGGCCAGCAGTACTCTCCACAGATACTTAGAGGTAAACAGCAAAGTGTTTGTGAGCCGGGTTCCGACACTCTGACGGAAAAGAACCATCTGGGGCCAGTAGAGGATGTGCAGGATCAGCACCAGCAACAGGGAGAAGGCCGTCAGCAGAAGAGGCATGGTGCCGGGCAGCTGGTTCGCCGTCCAGAGAAGATAGATCATAAAGGCATAGATCCCTGTGGTCAGACCGGTGAAGGCACCCGGGAGAAGGCTGTCAACCAGATTCTGCCGGATACTCTTCTTGAAACTTCGCCACCAGTGTCCGGGGGCGTCCCGCATTCCCCTCAGGATCGCATCGAACATGGAGGCCAGGAAAGGCCCCAGGATCATACCGCCCAGAATGGAAAGAGGTATCAGCAGCAGGAGACTGGAGGAGAGGATGGAAAGGGTGATGCCCGCCGCCAGGGGAATACTCCCGGCCACGGTGATGAGATTCACCTTCATCTATCCGAAGGTGTACATGGAAAGAAGCTGACGGTATCGATAGAATCCGGTCATCCGGACAGTTTCATCATAAGATGCGTCATCAGGGAAAAAGAGTGCCATGGGAGCCTCCGGTTATAGGAATAGATTATAGTAAATGTCAGAATATGGCTGACGGTGACAGTCAGGAACGAAGATTGTCCCAGAAAGTGACGCAGGCATCATAGTTTTCCGATGTCTGGTCAGTCCAGAAGCCCCGGCGGCCGACATACAGGCTCTCCAGATAGGAGAGAACCGTCTCGTCGCAGGAATCCAGCTTCGCCAGAGGACCGTCCTCGGCGGTCAGTGCGGCGAGGGCCGGACAGTCCTTCCAGGAAATCACATAATTCTCAATGTGGACAGAGGTGTCCGTCTCGGTTTCCGGAAGACTGCCGTCGGGATGGGCCAGGATGCGGACCTGCTCTTCCCAGCCTTTGGGATCGTCCATCAGAAACAGAAAACTCCCCCGGCTTTCAAGATCCGCCATCAGCTGTACCGTGGACGCTGTCCGGAGGGAGAGGGTGCTGTCATCTCCTTCGGAAGGCACCGGCTGGGCATAGCTGTTGAGCCGGACCACGGAGCGGCTGTCCCCGTTGCCGTCCGGACAACAGCCAGAAAGCTGTTGTTCAATCTCGGAAAGTACATCCACCGGAAGAACGAATTGGCCCACATAGGCGATCTGTACATCCGGCAGGATCTCGCCGATATGCAGGGCGCTCTTGATGAGATCCGCTGCAATGATCAATACAACCACCGCGATGATCAGGTGCCATTTGTGATAATACAGCCAGTTCTTACGCCGCTCCTTCGGGCTGAGGGGTGGGGCCTCCTCTGCCGGTTTTTCGTCTTTGATCAGATATTTGATATATTCACTTGCCATGATATCCTCCTGCCCATTCTACCGTTAACATTTTACGATCCGGACACGTCTTCTCTGGTGGTTCCTCCAGCCTGATAACGGACCGGCAGACAGGTCAGAGCGGACAGCCGGAAACGATCCTGAGAGAGGAGAATATCCACGGCCGTCCTTGCCATCTCGGATACGGGCTGCACGATGGTGGAGCAGACGGGCTTGTGTGTGAAGAAGTCTTTCAGGCCATCGAAACCGATCAGCTGAACCTCCTCCGGACAGGGGATGCCGCGCAGGGTCAGATGGTTCAGCACATCTACGGCCAGGTGGTCGGTACTGCAGAAAATGCCATCGAAGGGAAAATGGCCATCCCGGATCTGGGAGTCGATAAAATCCAGAATCGGCCGGATCCCCTCGGTATCATCGATCCGCAGGGACTGGGAGGAGAGGCGATGGAGCTGACAGTAAGCTTCGAAGCCGGCCCCACGCTTGTCCGGTTCTCCGGGTACGGAAGAGCCGGAACGGAGAAACAGGAGGTTCTTGCATCCCAGACTGTGAAGCTTCTCGGCCGCCAGCTGGCCTCCCCCGTAGTTGTCGGAGGAAACACAGGGGATGGAGGCACTGTAGAAGCGGTCGATACTGACAAAGGGAAGAGAATCGTCGATCCTGAGATCCGGATTATAGGTCAGTGCAATTATTCCGTCTACTTTGTTCTGACGGACCATCTCGATACATTGTTGTTCGCTCGCCAGATCAAAGGAAGTGATGGCAAGAAGGGTCCGATATCCCCGGAGGGAGAGGGCGCGGCTGAGTTCTTCCGTCAGAAGACTGAAGAACGGATGTGTCGTGGAAGGGATAATCACCGCGGCGGTAAAGGTCTTATTGGTCTTAAGACCTCGGGCATAGTTGTTGACCTGATAGCCAAGACGATCGGCCGCCTCCTGCACACGAACGCGGTAACTTTCGCCTACCGGAATACCGTTGAAAACCTTCGAGACGGTGCCAAGAGCTACACCGGCTTCCTGGGCCACATCTTTCATAGTGGGGGCGCTGCTTTTGGTTCTCATATATCTAAGTCCTTTTATCTCTGTGGTTTATTGTGTTAAAAGAATTCAGGGAATTCTTTAAATAGAAGTATAACAAAGGAAAAGGGGAAAGTAAAGATAAATTTCACGAAATTTCATGAAATTATATCGTGAAAATATCCGAGGCTGCCGTGAACACAATTCAATCATTTCATAAAATAGAAACAAAAGAAAAAAGATGAGAAAAGTATTGACAAATGAAAGGACGGATATTAGAATGTTAAAATAGAATGTAACGATTCACGTGATGATTCAACCGGACGCATGTCCGGCAAAAAATCGGCAATTGCGTGAAACGTTACACGTGACGCCGGTGCGAAATTCCGGCACACATAACGTTACCATCCGTACCGGCGGCGGCACCAATGCCGGACAGCTTTCCATCACCGAGGCCTGCGAGAGCCCGGCTAATCTGCTGAAGTTCTTCGACCTGTGGTACACCGGTGAAACCGTAATGCAGCTGCAGTATGGCCCGATCGGCGTATTCTTCACCGAGCAGGATGAGAACGGCGTATGGAAATCCATCACCGAAGAAGAAGCCAAGGAAAAATTCGGCAAAGGCGCCGGCGAGCTGAAGAGCACCTACGAAGTGGCTGGTCCGAAGCTGATCCTTTCTGACTACTATGTAAACAACTTCCATATGGAAGACCGTGCGGTAGAGAGACTGACCGACCTGTACGATTACTGGATGCCTCAGGTAAGCGATACGACAGTATATCCCATCGACTGCGTATTCACACCCGACGAACTGGATATCATCGATTACTACAAAGAGGACTTCACCAATATCGTAGCTGAGCAGGAAGGTCTGTGGATCAAGAACGGCGGACCTACCGACGAAGAGTGGGAAGCTTACAAGGCCAATCTGGAGAACACCTGCGGAATGAGCGAGCTGCTGCAGGTTTACCAGGATGCCTATGACCGCTATGCCGAGACCATGGGAAAATAAGAGATCGTGGCGAAGAGACGAATGATTTCGACATGATCAGCGAAAACGGACCGGACAGTTTCGTTTCCGCAGAACAATGAAACAAAACGCCGGATGTCATATACCGCGGCTGCGGGACATCCGGCTTTCAACGATTTATCGATCTGCGAGGATCCGCAGAGGGACCGTAGATGTTTGTTTTGACGGAGGGCAGTATGCCAAGTAAAGAATTGCAGAAGGCGCAGGAGTTTTTCGATCAGTACGCACCTTTGGTACCGAAGGAAGAGCTTCCGCTGTTTCACGTAACCGGAGGAATCGGCTGGATCAATGATCCCAATGGATTTTCCGTGTATCAGGGAGAATATCATCTGTTCTATCAGTATCATCCCTATGATATTCACTGGGGGCCGATGCACTGGGGGCATGTGAAAACAAAAGATTTTATCACCTGGGAGCGGCTGCCCGTCGCCATGGCGCCGGATTCAGAGGCTGACCGTGACGGATGTTTTTCCGGCAGTGCGGTAGAACTGCCGGACGGAAGGCAGCTCCTGATGTACACGGGGGTTCAGCGGCTCCGGGATGAATCCGGAATGACAAAAGAGATCCAGCATCAGTGCCTTGCGGTCGGAGACGGAATAACCTATGAGAAATATGAGGGAAACCCGGTTCTCACGGGGGAAGATCTTCCGGCCGGTGGAAGCCGGCAGGACTTTCGGGATCCCAAGATCTGGCGGGAGGAGGATGGTTATTACGCAGTGGTGGGCAACCGCACTCCCGACGGCAGCGGAGCCATCCTGATGTTTCACAGTCCAGACGGATTTCACTGGAAATACGTCACCACACTGGATTCCTGTCAGAATGAGTACGGAAAGATGTGGGAATGCCCGGATTTCTTCCCGCTGGATGGGAAACAAGTCCTGCTGACCAGTCCTCAGGAGATGCTGCCGATGAGTCTGGAATTTCACGCCGGCTTCGGGGTGATCTGTCTGGTGGGAGCCTATGATGTGGGAAAACACTGTTTCTGCCGGGAATCAGTGCAAGCGGTGGATTATGGTACGGATTTCTATGCGCCTCAGACCCTCCTGACGCCGGACGGACGCCGGGTGATGATTGCCTGGATGCAGAACTGGACCACCACCAGCTGTCACAAGAATGGAGTCAGTTATTTCGGTGAGATGACACTTCCCAGAGAGCTGTCCATCCGGGACGGAAGGCTGGTGCAGAATCCGGTTCGGGAACTGAAGAAATACTATGGGCGCAGTGTGACACACCGGAATGTCTATGTATTGGAAGAAATGAACCTTTCAGGAATCCGTGGCCGTGTACTGGATATGACTGTGACCATCCGTTCCGCCGGCTCCGCCGGATACCGCACCTTCATCATGCGTGTGGCAAAGGACGGCGAGTTTGAGACTTGCATCCGTTACAAACGGGAGACCAGCATCCTGCGGGTGGACCGCAGCCGCGGCGGCTTTCCCTATGATATCGTGCACCGTAGAGAATTCCGTGTACGGGAATTTGAAGGTGAGCTGAAACTGCGCCTGGTCATGGACCGCCACAGCCTGGAGATCTTTGTCAACGACGGCGAACAGGCAGCCAGCTTTATTCTATACACCAGAGATTCCGCCCAGGCCATCAGCTTCAAATCCGATGGGGGCGTGATCATGGATGTGGAAAAACATGAGTTAAATATCAGATAGGTTAGAGAAGGATTACAGTCAAATAGTGCAAAAACAGAAAAGAAGTAAAGACACACACCGTCATCCGGAAGGATGACGGTGTGCGTTCTTAATCAGAGAAAAGGTACTATTCCGACAGATACACTACTGGTATAATGTATCTATAGATGCATGCACCATATCAAGGAGGTACTTGCGATATGACTTATTCATCACCACTGGTCAAAAGAGTACTTGCTATATTTCCACGAACACTTGAGAACTTAAATAGGACCGTTCAATTGTCTCGAAAAGGTTACTCCGATGCAGATATAGACGATATCCGTCTGTATCTTGCCAAACAGTTGCCAATGCTTATAAACACTTATCGTAAGAGGACAACAAAAGTTCCAGCATCAATCAGGGAGAAATATCCAGATGAGGAGATAGCCAGACAAAAATGGAATCAGATAATGCGGAAGATGATCTGTCACTTTCGCGAGATGAGCAGTGAGACGTGCTCTCAGAAAAATCCGTATGCCGAGCTATACTACAGGATTCTTCCTACCATTAAACGTGCAGATCCAGATGAGACGAAGATCATGGAAGAATATTGGATGTACGAAGAAAAACTTCGGAGATATTACCAATGGAACATGCAGAAGGGATTTCGGTTGTTGGAAGAGTATGGTCAGTACTTATTTTTGTAATTGGTTCATCAATATGCAGACGGATATATGCAGTACACAGGACAAGAGTGTCAAGATAGGGTATAGTTTATATTGACGCCGGTGTGTTTGATGTAAGGTACATGGATCTGCGGCGCAAGGTCAAATACAAAAGGCGTAAGAAAGCCACGGATAAGGTGATTCCCTTGATTCTGTTTGCCACGGTAGCGCCTCCTTTCTCTAAGGAGAAATATTTCTAAAAGATTGCTTTTAGCAATCAAATATGTTATACTATATCCAGAAATCCGAAAGCGAGGTGTGTCTTATGGCAAGAACAGCAACAAGAACAGCTAATGTATTCACTCGTGTTGATCCTGAAACAAAAGAACAGGCGGAAGCAATTCTGAATCAGCTGGGCATCCCCATGTCTAACGCAATCGGCATGTTTTTAAAGCAGATCGTTATGCAGCGTGGAATTCCGTTTGATA
>CAMOYN010000118.1 GCA_946630035.1 uncultured Lachnospiraceae bacterium | reverse complement strand
TGCGAGCGCTGCGGCTCTCCGGTTATTCACAAGATGCAGTCTCAGTGGATGCTGAAGATCACGGCCTATGCGGACAAGCTGATCGACGATCTGGATCAGGTGGATTACATCGAGAGAGTCAAGGTTCAGCAGAAGAACTGGATCGGACGTTCCCACGGCGCAGAAGTGGATTTCCAGATCAAGGGCAAGGAAGAAAAACTTCGCGTATATACCACCCGTCCCGACACCCTGTTCGGCGTAACCTACATGGTTCTGTCTCCGGAACATCCCTACATCGAGCAGTTCCGGGATGAGATCAAAAACTACGATGAGATCGTGGCCTACCGGGAAGCGGCTTCCCGCAAATCCGATTTCGAGCGCACCGAGCTGGCAAAGGAGAAGACCGGTGTGTGCATCGACGGACTGACGGCCATCGATCCGGTGAACGGCGCCGAGATCCCGATCTGGGTTTCCGACTATGTACTGATGTCCTACGGTACTGGTGCCATCATGGCCGTTCCGGCCCACGATGAGAGAGACTGGGAGTTCGCAAAGAAATTCGGTCTCCCCATCATCGAAGTAATCGCCGGCGGTAATGTAGATGAAGCGGCCTTCACGGATGTTCAGACCGGAACCCTGGTGAACTCCGGCTTCCTCACCGGCATGTCCGTGGAAGAAGCAAAGAAAGCCATCATTGATTATCTGGATAAGAACGGACTGGGAACCCCCAAGACCAACTTCAAGCTGCGTGACTGGGTGTTCTCCCGTCAGAGATACTGGGGTGAACCGATCCCGATCGTGAAGTGCGATAAGTGCGGATATGTAGCTGTACCCGAGGATCAGCTTCCCCTGGAGCTGCCGGATGTGGAGAGCTACATGCCCACCGATACGGGCGAATCTCCCCTGGCCCATATGACCGACTGGGTGAATACCACCTGCCCCTGCTGCGGCGGCCCGGCGAAACGTGAGACCGATACCATGCCTCAGTGGGCCGGATCTTCCTGGTATTTCCTTCGCTATATCGATCCGCACAACGATACCTGCATCGCAGATCCGGAGGCCATGAAGTACTGGATGCCGGTTGACTGGTACAACGGCGGCATGGAGCACACCACGCTGCATCTGCTGTATTCCCGTTTCTGGCACAAGTTCCTCTATGACCAGGGCGTGGTTCCCTGCCCGGAGCCTTACCAGAAGAGAACCTCTCATGGTATGATCCTCGGTGAGAACGGGGAGAAGATGAGCAAATCCAGAGGAAATGTCATCAACCCCGACGATATCGTAGAGGAATTCGGTGCAGATACTCTTCGTACCTATGAGATGTTCATCGGTGCCTTTGAGCTGGCAGCTGCCTGGTCCCAGGACGGCGTAAAGGGATGCCGCAAGTTCCTGGAGCGTGTCTGGAAACTGCAGGATCTGGTGACCGAGGGTGATTCCTACAGCCCGGATCTGGAGACGAAGATCCATCAGACCATCAAGAAGGTCAGCAATGACTATGAAGAGATGAAGTACAACACCGGTATCGCTGCCATGATGACACTGGTCAACGAGTTCTACAAGGCAGGCAAGATCACCCGGAAAGATTATCAGGTACTTCTGGTTCTCCTGAACCCGGTAGCCCCTCATATCACCGAGGAACTCTGGGATGTGATGGGATACGGCGGAAGACTGTACCAGACCACCTGGCCGGAATACGACGAAGCCAAGACCATCGAGAAGATGATCGAGGTCGCTGTACAGGTGAACGGCAAGGTGAGAAGCAAAGTGATGCTTCCGGCCGATGTATCGAAAGAGGATGCCATCGCAGCCGGTAAAGAAGCCGTTTCGGATCGTCTCACCGGTACGATTGTGAAAGAAGTCTATGTTCCCGGACGTCTGATCAATATTGTACAAAAATAAGGAGATAATATGGAGAGAGTTTATCATACCATGAAAAATTCAGGAATCCTGAATATTGTGCTGGGTTCTCTTATCATAACCACCGGTACAGTCTGCGGAGGACTGATCATCGGATCCGGTATCAAGCTGCTGATGCGGAAAAATGAATTGACTTTCTGACTATTATCCTGACAAAAGAACGAAAATATAAACATTCGCATATGGAATGACAGCGGGCAAGTACTTGGATTAGAAAGTATTTGTTCGCTGTTTTTTTCAGATGTTAATTGTAAAAGACGGAATATTGTAGTACTATGATAACAGTTCTGCCCGCTGGCCGGACAGGCCATTCGTAGCGAAAGGATACGATTTTACGAGTGAATCACAGGACGAGGAGACCGGATGGCATGGAAACCGATTATAATAAACATTTAACCGAACGGATCGAAGAAGCAATGACAGACCGGGGGATTCTGAGAAAACTGGGCCTTCAGAAAAAGGATATGCTCAAACTTCTTCATCACCCCACTTTCCGCAGTGGTGTCAGGGAGATGGCGCCGAAAACCACCTATTCCTGTAAAGAAATCCTGGCCTTTTCCGGCGAGGCTTTACATCGTCTGTCTCCGGATCCGGCCGGGGGATGGCTGGACTTCCTGTTTAATGACGGAAAACATACGTTATATCCGGAAAACTTCCCGGATGTCTCAGAACCATGCTACGAGACCGGTAAGCTCTTTCTGCTGGAGCTGCTGCATGTGTGCTTTACCGCTGAGAGGGATCTGCACGGATTCCGTATGACCCTTCATTTTTCCCTGGCAACTCCGGCCGAGACGGAAAAAAGCGCGGTGAAAGACGAGTACGATCTGTTCCTTGATTTTATCCGCAGAACCTATTTCCTGGAGTTTATGAGGATCGCAGCGGAAGTGACTCCCTTTAATACCTGCGGCCATATCGCCGGTGTTCACAACGTGGCCATGCATATGGCACGTCAGCTGAAGAAGACCGGTCTGCCGGTGGATCTGGCCCTGATGTCCGGTGCTGCCATCGGCCATGACATCGGCAAATTCGGCTGCAAAGACAAGGAAGCCCGCCGGGTTCCCTACCTTCATTACTATTACACGGATCAGTGCTTCAAGCGGAACAACATGCCGCAGATCGGATACATCGCAGCCAATCACTCCACCTGGGATCTGGAGCTGGAAAACCTGTCCGTGGAATCGCTGCTGCTGATCTACGCGGACTTCCGGGTGAAGAGCACCCGGGAAAACGGAACGGAAAAGATCCACTGCTACCGCCTTTCTGACTCCTTCAATGTCATTCTCAGCAAGCTGGATAATGTGGATGATGCCAAGAGGAAGCGCTATCAGAAGGTATACAGCAAGCTGCACGACTTTGAACAGTACATGATGCAGCTGGGAGCCCATACCGACTTCTCCTCGGATGTACCCAACCCGAAGCCGGAAAAAGACAGCGCGCTTCTCTGTGACGGAGAGATTGTGACGGCCTTTAAGAACATGGCCATCTATCACAATATTCAGCTGATGAATATTCTGAATCATGAGGCTTCCTTTACCAATATTCTGGAGCTGGCCCGCAGTGACAAAGACTGGAAGAATACCCGGACCTATCTGAACATTTTCCGCGAGTACAATACCTATCTGAACCAGAAGCAGAAACTCCTCACCATCAGTTTCCTCTATGAACTCCTGATGCACCGGGAGAGCGATATACGAAACGCCGCGGCCACACTCATGGGTGAGATCATCGTTGGGTATGACACGGAGTACCGCAAGGAAATCCCGGATGGCATGATGGAATTTCTGCAGCTGTCATCCTCTCTGGAGCAGTTCGAAAAGTATCTGGGAATGATCCTCGTGCCGGATCACAAGCTCACAGAACAGCACCGCATGTGGATCGGCTATAAGATGGAGACGCTGGTTAATTCGGTGCTGAAAAACTGTGCGGACAGAAAAAGACAGGGATATCTGAATATTCTGCATAAACAGTATCAGGATCTGAACCGGGATCCTTTTACTGCTTTTGTCATGATCGAGACCCTGGAGAGAATCTCCCTGGAAGAATGTTCCCAGAACATGATGGAAACCTTCCTCCAGTTTGTGATGCATTTCTCCCGCTCCCAGGAGCTGGAAATCCAGGTGGTCATTCTTCTCCTGCTGAATAAGGTTCTCGCCAGTGAGAAACACCGGCATATGGCGGAATCCTACGCCTATCAGATCATGGATCACATTCCCAACCGGCCGGAGATCAGCATCCTGTATCTGAAGCAGAAAATCGGGGCACAGCTTCATATGTCAGAGACGGCTCTGGCGGAATTTGACATGGGACAGGATCTGGACCAGACCATCAACGAAGCCTTCCTGGAGAATCTGAAGACTGCGACCCACTGGATCTGCAAGATGGTAAACATCCAGTATCTCTTTGATATGATGTTGGCAGGAAAGAACCAGCAGCCGGTTCACACGGCCACTCATATGGTGAACCTCATCACGGGCACGGAATGCGGAGATGCCCGTCATCTGGCAGGACGCATGCTGGTGAGGATGATGCGAAGAATTTCTCCGGAACAGCGGAATGAGATCGTCATGGAGATGATGAAAGGCCTGGAACTGGGCGAGACGGAATATTCCAAGAATATTCCTCAGTACCTGGGACAGCTGATCATCCGCCTGAAACCGGCGGAGGTGGACGAGATGCTCCTCCTGCTGGACAACATGTTGATCACTGCCAGCGACAGTGTGGCCTGTGTGACCATGGATACCATCGGCTATGTGATTCAGCGCTATCATAAATATGTGATGCACTGCCCGGAAAACACCGACCATACCGGCCGTATGCGGCGTCTTCTGGGAATGGTTCTGCGAGGACTGGCCCATCATCATGAGACGGTGGCGCAGGAAGCCTGCTACGTGATGGGTGAATTCCTCTTCGGTATGGATCTGATGAGCATGGAGGATACCTGCCGGATTTTCCGCTATATCGGAAAAAAATCCTGCCACATCATGAAAAATACGAAGGAAGATTCGCTGAGCTTCCTGATCAATGCGGCTTCCCTGAACAGCATCTACCGCTTTATTTCCGACTTTACACTGGAAAACGGCGACATCCGGTTTGAGGATGTTTCCAAGGTGGCATTTTTCCCGGGAACCTTTGATCCATTCTCTCTGAGTCACGAGGGGATTGTCAAAGAGATCCGGAAACTGGGATTTGAAGTATATCTGGCGACGGATGAGTTCTCCTGGTCCAAGAGGACCCAGCCTCCGCTGATCCGGAGAAAGATCGCTGCCATGTCCACCGCGGACGATCCCCAGGTGTTTATGTTCCCGCTGGACGTTCCGGTCAATATCGCCAACCCGGCGGACCTGAAACAGCTTAAGGAGATGTTTGAGGGGAAAAATGTCTATATCGTGGCCGGCAGTGATGTGACGGCCCATGCCTCTGCCTATAAAAAGAAACCGGAACCCTGCTCTATTCATCAGTTTAATCATATCATCTTCCGGCGCCACGGAGATGAATACGAACTGGAGGCGGGGGATTCCGGGAGCGAGGCAGCCGGTATCCGGGGAGAGATCATCGAGCTGTCTCTGCCGATCCAGCTCGAGGATATCAGTTCCACCCGGATCCGGGAGAATATCGACATGAACCGGGATATTTCCCACCTGATTGATCCCATGGTTCAGAACTATATCTATGAGAATAATCTGTACCTCAGAGAACCTCAGTATAAATATACCCTGGTCACACGGTCCATCACCTGCGATGTACTGGATGACGATGAAGTGACCGATGCCATCTGGGAGGAACTGGGGAAGACGATTCTCCGGAACAAGAAGAATCAGGATGTCATTCGCCAGAACGTGCAGCAGGATCATCTGTCCATCGCTATCCTGCGGGACGGCGACGCCGGGAATGTTCCCATCGCGGCAGCCATTGCGGGCCGTCTGAACAGCTCAGACCTGGCCGATGAATTCGATGATCTGGACATGGTAAAACGGATCCGCAACATTGCCTGGGGTAAGATTATGGTGATCAAGGGAATCTATGGATTCCGCTATTCCGATACCCGGGATTATGTCCAGATGGTGGTTACGGAGCTTCTGGCCCATGCACTTTCCCTGGAATATACCTACTGCCTCTATCACGGAATCCCGGAGATGGAAGAACACCGCGATATGGTGGAAGAGACTCTGCGGCGTCAGGGATTTGTTCTTCTGTCCGAAGATACGGAGAGAGAAACCATCATGGCCGTTGACATGCACTGCCCGGTTACTCTGACAAAGAATATTGAGACGGTGCTGAAAGCACCGCTGAATTCGAATCCGAGAGTCCTGGAAGTGATCGAAGAGTCTCACCGGAGACTGCAGTATTCGCTGACCAGCGTCAATCCCGGAAATCTGGTTCTTTCCTTTGACTCTACTGTCATGTATCACCGCCTGGTGAAAAAGATCGCCGAGATCAACGGGGTGCCGGATTATGTCACCACGCCCCGGAAACTGGGCGAAAAGATGTGCGTGCCCTTTGGCAAGATTCTTCGTGGTTCGGTTACGCCCAATACGGTGACCAAAGCGCTTCACACGGAAAAAGTATTTAACAGTGATATGAGCGGATTTACCATCGAGGAATATCCGAATTATACGTCACTGAGAACCCAGATGAAGACGATCCGCTCCTTTAACCGGAGTGTGATTCTGGTGGATGATCTGCTGCACAAAGGCTACCGGATGAAAGAACTTTTCAAACTTCTTCCCGGTACCGGTATACCCATCGCAGAGATACTGGTGGGCGTTATGACGGCCAACGGGCGGGATCTGGTGACAAAGAACGGGATGAAGACGGACAGCGTATATTTTATACCGAATATCGATTCCTGGTTCGTGGAATCCTCCCTGTATCCTTTTATCGGAGGCGACAGCATCCGAAGCGAAGGCCGGAACACAGCCGGACTGATCACCAGTATCAATCTGATCATGCCCTATGTGATGCCTTCCTTCCTGGCAGGGAAGAATATCCAGTCGGTCTATGAGATCTCCATGACCTGCCTGGAGAATGCAAAGAATATTCTGAAAGTCCTGGAAGAAGAATATCAGAAAGAGTTTGAGCGAAATCTCATCCTGGAGAGACTGAGTGAAGTGATCCTGTCCCCCACCTGCCCGGAGAAAGGGCGTTTCATGACCTACGATGAGAACATTCCGGCCTCCTATTATATCGACAATGACATCAAGCAGCTGGAGCGGATGCGCTATCTGACAGCTATGGAACTTCACGAGGGAGAATATCGCTCCTTATACAGCGATTGAAATGGAGTAACTATATGAAATTTGCTTTATCAAATCTGGCGTGCATGGAAAAACAGGGAGATTCTTTTCTTGTGGGAACCCTGGAAGACATGCAGTGGATGAAAAAAGAGAAAAAACGGCTGCATCTGTTTGCTCTGGGAGACGTGGGAGCCACCCTGCTGCTGGGACTTCGCCTGATGGGCGGGGACTGCCTGGAGGAGATCGGTATCTATGATATCCGTGACCATGTGGGAGACCGGTACGAATTTGAGATGAATCAGATTCTGGATCCCACCGGAAAATGCAGGATGCCCCGGGTGCGGAATATTACGGAAAAGGAACTGTTTGACTGCGATGTGTTTCTGTTCTGCGCCTCTCTCCGGGTACCTCCCGTTTCGGAAACGAAGGGGGATGTCCGGATGGCCCAGCTCGAAGCCAACGCCGGCCTGATGAAGCAGATCGCGGGCAAGGCTGCCGCCGCAGGATATGAAGGCCTCTTCTGCGTGGTATCGGATCCCGTGGATCCCCTGTGTAAACAGGCAGCTCTGGCCGGCCTGGCTCCCGGCCGCATCAAAGGATATGGACTGGGCGTTATGAACGCGGGAGCTGTATACTACG
>CAMOYN010000117.1 GCA_946630035.1 uncultured Lachnospiraceae bacterium | reverse complement strand
CATGAACAGTGGTGTGGCGTGGTACATGAATTTTTCTTTTTCGCTCCAGAGTTCCTCTGTCACATCCCTGTCAAAGAAAATACTGGTATAGCCGGCATTTTTCAGTATCTCGACATCGAAGTCCGGGCGCACCCTGTCACCAAACACCCGAAAATTCTCCGGCATCAGTTCACTTCCGATATATTCATAAGGTTCTTCCTCACAGCTGAAGTTCGATCCGTAGCGGCGGAGGGTCTCTCTCTCCCGCCAGATCGCCTCCTCCCGGATCGGTCCTTCCACGTAGGGGAGATGCCAGTTGGCGTCAAAGATCAGTAGTTTTCCGCCCGGCTTCAGCACTCTCTTCCATTCCCGGTACACGTTGTCATGATCCCGGATGATGTGGGTCACATTCCGGCTGATCACCAGATCAAAAGTGTCATCCGCAAAATCCAGTTTTCCGAAATCCATCCGGCGGAAATCCGCCGGAATCCCCGCCTGCTTCGCATTCTCCCGGGCGTGCTCCAGCATCTGCTCCGCACCATCCACCCCGGTAACCCGGTGGCCGGTCCGCGTCAGCAGAATAGTGAAGAATCCCGGGCCGCAGCCCGCATCCAGCACCCGCCAGGGTCCCTTCCGGCCCATCTGCTCCTCGATCTGACGCAGCCACTTCTCCGGCCGCTCACTCTCAAACAACTCCGCCGTCACATAATCACTGAAATTATCCGACCGCATATCCCATACTGCGTTGATATCTTCCTGCGTCATCTGTTATCCTCCCTGGGACAGGGGGACGTTCACCTTGTCCCAGTTTTCTGAAAATTTACGAGCCGGAGAGCCGTTGGAGACAGGGGACGTACCTTTGTCTCCTTTACTGTGTCCCAGTTATCATACACCTGGGACACGGTAAACGTCCCCCTGTCCCAAAAGGAGACAAAGGTACGTCCCCTGTCTCCCCCGACTTACTCGGTTTTTTCGGCGCATACCATGAACATGGGGGTGGCGCCGTAGTGAAAGGTCTCGATCTCATCCAGGCAGTAAGGGCTGATGTCCGGGATGATCTCACATATTTTCATGCCCATGCCGGTCAGGATTTCCTGATCCCAGGCCGGTCTCTGTACCGGGGTCAGGGGCAGTTTTCGTGCGATCTCCTGCAGTTCCTGCACCCGGTGTTTCAGCATCTTGTCATGGGGGTGATCCGGATAGCGTACCTTGTACTCCTCGTGGATCGCCTCGTGCTTTTTCCTGACTTCCTCATCGAAGAGGTAGATATACCAGTTGGCGTCGAAGTATACCATGCGGCCGCCGGGTTTCAGTACTCTCTGCCACTCGGCCAGGGCCCGCTCCGGATACTCCAGGTTCCAGATGACATTCCGGTTTACGATCAGGTCGAAGGAATGATCCGGGAAATCCAGGAATTCCCCTCTCTGTTTCCGGAAATCCACCAGGGCCCCATAGGCTGCCGCATTCTGTCTGGCGTGGGTGAGCATCTCGTCGGTAACATCGACCGCCGTCACACGATGCCCCGCCAGAGCCAGGTTCATGGCAAAAAATCCAGGGCCGGTTCCCACATCCAGAATATCCAGGCATTCTCCCTCAGGAGCATATTTCAGAATCAGATTCCGCCAGGCATCCCTCTTCCAGTTGTTCATCTCCTCCACGTTCTGCTCCGAGTAGGTCACCGAACGCTCATTCCAGTACGATGTAAGGCCTTCCAGAATCTCATCGTGTGCAGGAGCCGCCTCCTGCGATGAGACCCTCTTCCGCGGAGAAATCTCGTTCCCTTTCGGAACTACATCCTGCTCCATCCAAAGCTCCGCCACACAGCTCATGTATTTATTCCTTCCTAATAATCAAGGATCCATCAACATCCTGACCGACGTCAGCAAATCCGCATTTTCATACTGTCTGTCCCAGTGTACACGAAAGAGGCCGTGTGCGGAAGCCCCACCGGGGGATATATTTATCTCAGAAGCAGATAAGGCTCCCGAGATAAACGCTCCGCGAGGATGAACACAATGCCCAAGAATCGCAGGCAATTCCTGAACGAATCCAAAGAACAGCTCTGAGTAAACATCCATAGGAAAGGAGACAAAGGACCGTCCCCTGTCTCCTTGTGTACTCTTATTCGGCTTTCCAGGTGTAGATTGTGCGGAGTTTCTTGCCGTCGATCCGGATCACGGACATTGCGGTGTCGTTCTGTCCGGTTTTTTTCGGATGAGTCAGCACCAGCCATCCTCCTCCGGCAGCGACCAGGCTGTCGGCCCCCGAGGTTCCCTTGATTCCTTTCAGGACGGTCGTCTTTCCTGTCACAGGGTAATAGAGCTTCCACTGTTTCTCCATACGGTAGACGTAGCAATCGTTCTGGTATCCGATAAACCGGCTCGGCACTTTTTTGTATTTCTTGGAAAACAGATCGATCTCTTCCGGGATCAGACTGCCATATCCTTTATGACCTTTCCATGTCCTGCTATCCAGATCTGTTTCTCCCCGCGAATATATTTCCTTCTCATCATTACCATCTTCCGTGTAGTAGATATATTTTTTATCATAGTCACATATATAACCGATTTCATAGAAGGGTGAATCATACGCCTCTTTTTTCTCCGGATCCGTGAGATCCATGATGAGCAGAGGATTATAATAGCCGCAGCGTTTCTTCCCGACCGGATTGCTTCCATTGGAAGTAATCCAGAACAGCTTGGTACCAACTACCGCAAACTGCCTGACATCATCCGGCACGATCTCCTCGCTGCCGCTTCCGTCGGTTTTCATCCGGTACAGGCCGGCGCTTTTGCCGTATCCGGTCTTCTTGTTGTAGCTCTCCCGGATATAATATACTGTGTCGTTCAGCGCCTGCGGCGCATACCCCGGAGCCAGGCGTCTCAATCCCTTTCCCTTCACATCCACGGAGTAAATATATCTCTGGTGTCTCCCGTAATCTCCCGCTGCGGCCGCCAGATCCACTGCGAAGAACAGTTTCCCTTTATAATAACTGACGGTACCTATGGGATTGTATTTTGTTTTCACGACCTCACAGATCCTACTTACCTTTCCCGTCTTCGTATTCAGGGCGCAGACGAATCCGCCTTTTCCGAAATACAGCTGATTTCCATGATAATTATCTGCCGCCTCGCATGTTCCCGCAGCAAGGATCTCGCAGAATGTCAGAAGTACAGCCGCCATCCATTTTCTAAATCTCATGTCCAACATTCCTCCTCACATGAAGTTTGGGGTGGAGACAAGGGACGGTCCTCTGTCTCCCTTTTGATGGAGACAGAGGACCGTCCCCTGTCTCCACCTGTCTCCCTTATGGTTCGTCATCAAAGCGGGGTTCTCCGTAAAAGGACAGGCTTGCGCGGAGCAGACGATGGGATTTCTCATGGAGCACACAGGCATACAGTGTATCATAGCCATATATGTCATCCACTGCCCCGTTCTGAATGAGCCGGTGATATGCTTCATCCCCATAGTCCTTATAGAAATCCAGCCGGATCAGTTTCCACCCCTTATTACACTGAAGGTCGATTTTTGCCTCGCCATTGGGGGCTTCCGTCTTTGCGGCGCTGTCATTTCTGAACAGATGTGCCCACTCCTTTTCACCGATACGGATACTCCGGAAGGGATTGGTATACTTTACTACCTGGACCGAGAAGGCCCGGGACTTTACATTTTTTCCCTTTGCCATCCGGAAAGACAGCCGGCTGACACCCGGACCTTTGAGCCGGATGCTGAGATCATTATATGGATTGCCATAATCATTTACCCATGCTTTCTTCTCCAGTACCGCCGTCTCAGGATGATCCGATCTCAGTTTTTTCAGCTGGCGGTCCGTTGTCAGTATCACCTGACTGTTTCTGTCCGGCGCCTTGGGATAGTAGAAATACCCTACCTCTGCATTGAGGTCTATGTTTGCGGTCGTATTCGCCAGCGCTGTCACCGGCCGGAGACAAAATACGAAGCAGAGCCCTGCCAGTACATGCAAAACATTTCTTCTTGTCACTTTCATTCCTCCTCGCTTTACTGTTGTGCAGCCATTATAGCACTACAACCTTACATTTCGGTGACATAACCTTACAGAATTGTAAGATAAGGGGAATATCTGTGAATTTTTAGTGAAACTTTGAGGGCAGAACAGGCAGGCCAAGGGGGACGGTTCTTTTGGAGACAGGGGACGGACCTTTGTCTCCTCCGCGGAGGAGACAAAGGTCCGTCCCCTGTCTCCAAAGATCTGTCCCCTATCTTCTGTCTCGTTTATTCTTTTCCGTCGGTGGGGTAGTGTACTACCTCTCCTTCGTTGGTGGTCTGTACTACGTCGGTTACTTTATAGCCGGCGGCCAGCAGGATCCGGGTCATGTCGTTGACGGGGATGGCGCCGGTGGCTTTTACCACCAGTTCGGTGCCGCGTTCTTCGCTGTGGAATACGCCGAGGGCTTCTACGTTGGCGTCGTTGTCTGCGAAGGCTTTGGCCACGCCTACCATGAATCCGGGGTGGTCGTCGCAGGCGATGATGTAGCGGGTGCCCTGGTGTTTGTAACCCATCAGGCCGATCAGAGCCTGGAAGATGTCCTTATCGGTGATGATGCCGATGACGTGGTTCTCCTCGTCGGTGACGGGAAGCACGGCGATCTCGTTGTCCAGCATCTTCTGAGCGGCTTCCTCCACCAGTACGTCCTGGGAGATGGTCTTCACGTCGCGGATCATGATATCGGACACCTTGGTCCGGGACAGCAGGTAGTTCAGTTCATAGATGGAAAGGGACGAGCTCTTGCTGCCGCTGCTCTCTTCCACCAGGCCGCCGGTGATCAGGCCGATCAGCTTTCCTTCGTCATCTACGATGGGCAGGCGGTGGAAATTTCTTTTTCTCATGATATCGATGGCCTTGGATACCACGGTATCCGCCGGAATCGTGCAGGGATCCTTGGTCATATGATCTTTTACATACATTGTCTTCTTTCCTCCCGATGGTACAACTTTATAAATATCCTCTGGTTATCTGCCGAAAATGTATTTGCCGAAAATATATTTGCCAAAAATGTATCTGCCGAAAATGTCTTCAGCCGCCCAGGTAGGCTTTCTGCACCCGCTCGTCGGAGGCGAGCTCGGCGCCGGTGCCTTCCAGGGTGATGTTTCCGGTCTCCAGTACGTAGGCGCGGTTGGCGATGGCCAGGGCTCTCTTGGCGTTCTGTTCCACCAGAAGTACGGTGGTTCCTTTCTGGTTGATCTCCTCGATGATACGGAAAATCTCAGATACCAGCAGGGGAGACAGCCCCATGGAGGGCTCGTCCAGCAGCAGGATCTTGGGCTGTGCCATCAGGGCCCGGCCCATGGCCAGCATCTGCTGCTCGCCGCCGGAGAGGGTTCCGGCCAGCTGCACCTGGCGCTCTTTCAGCCGGGGGAACAGGTCGTAGACATAGTCGAGATCCTTCTGGATGCCGTCCTTGTCCTTCCGGACGAAGGCTCCCAGAGAGAGGTTCTCTTCTACGGTCTGCTGGGCGAATACGCGCCGTCCCTCGGGTACCTGGGCCAGTCCCATGCCCACGATCTTGTGGGAGGGAACCTTGGTCAGCTCCTGGCCGTCCAGTTTGATGCTGCCGGAAGCGGGCTTCAGCAGTCCGGAGATGGCGTGCATCGTGGTGGTCTTGCCGGCGCCGTTGGCACCGATCAGCGTCACAATCTCCCCGTCCTTTACCGTAAAGGTGATACCTTTGATGGCCTGAATCATTCCATAATTTACTTTCAGATCCGTAACCTCTAACATCGTATCCCCCCTTTACTCACCCAGATATGCCTTGACGACCTCGGGATTCGCCTGTATCTCGGCCGGCGTTCCCTCTGCCAGAAGCATACCGTAGTTCAACACGGTGATCCGCTCGCAGATCCCCATAACCAGTTTCATATCGTGCTCGATCAGAAGGATCGCAATGCCGAAATGGTCTCTCACCAGACGGATCATCGCCATCAGCTCCTCGGTCTCCTGCGGGTTCATGCCGGCGGCCGGCTCATCCAGCAGCAGAAGCTTCGGACCGGTGGCCAGAGCCCGGGCGATCTCCAGTCTTCTCTGGGCGCCGTAGGGCAGGTTGGAAGCCACGGTCTCCGCCACATCCTCCAGGCCGAAGATCTTCAGGAGTTCCCGGGATTTTTCTTCGATCTCCCGCTCCTGCTTCGTGAAGGAGGGCAGGCGCAGCACGGCTGCCACCGGCGAGTAGGCGATGTGATTGTGAAATCCGGTCTTGACATTGTCCAGTACGGAGAGCTGGGAGAAGAGGCGGATGTTCTGGAAGGTACGGGCGATGCCCGACTTGTTCATGTCCACCACGCTCTTCTTCGCGGTGTCCTCCCCGTTAAAATGAATCGTGCCCCGGGTCGGCTGGTACACCTTGGTCAGCATGTTAAATACCGTCGTCTTGCCGGCGCCGTTCGGGCCGATCAGTCCCACGATCTCTTTGTCATAGATCTGAAGACTGAAATCATTGACAGCGGTCAGTCCGCCGAAATCTATACCCAGGTCCTGGACATCCAGGATCGGCTGTCTGTTCTCTGCCACGGTCTCAGCCCTCCTTTGCCCCGGCACTGCCTTTTCCGTGCCGGATCTGGTCGATGCGGTTCTTCAGCGCTTCGTTGTTGGTCAGGAGCATGATCAGGATCAGCACGATGGCATAGATCAGCATCCGGTAATCCTGCATGGAGCGCAGCAGCTCCGGCAACAGAACGAGAACCACAGTGGCGATCATCGTGCCGTTCATATTGCCCAGTCCGCCCAGGACCACATAAACCAGAATCAGAATCGATGTGTTAAAGTCAAATTTGTTGGGAACCAGCGTGGAGTAATTCAGTCCGTACAGGGCGCCGGCAGCTCCCGCCATTCCGGCGGACACAACGAAGGCCAGCATCTTGGTATTGGAAATGTTGATTCCCACGGATTCCGCGGCGATCCGGTTGTCACGGGCTGCCATGATGGCCCGGCCGCTCTTGCTGTACATGAGATTGTAAACCACAATCAGCGACACGGCGATCAGCAGGATGCCCATGGTGAAGGTGGAGATACGGGCGGTTCCCGTGGCTCCCATGGGTCCGTTCAGGAGCATCTTCCCTCCCGGCGCCAGGCTGGTGTTGTTGTTTACGAAGCTGAACTGGAAACCATTTTCGTCGAAGCCCAGATACATGTTGGTGATCAGGCTCTTGATGATCTGACCGAAGGCCAGCGTCACGATGGCCAGGTAGTCGCCCTGCAGCTTCAGCACCGGAATGGCGATGATCATGCCGCAGATGGCCGCTGCCACCAGGCCGAAAATGATGGCCAGAAGCAGACGCACCACTTCATTCTCCACGGAGGCCGCCAGCCGCCCGGAGATGCAGATGCCGGTGAAGGCACCGATGCTCATGAAGCCCGCCTGGCCCAGGTTCAGTTCCCCGGAGACACCAACGTTCAGGTTCAGGCCGATGGCCGCCACCACATAGCAGCAGGTCGGAACCAGCAGTCCCTTAAACAGACTGGAGAGGTTCCCCGTAGAGAGCATCACTTCTATTATAATATAGGCCGCCAGAACCAGGATGGCTGAGATCAGCCGGTCCCGGTGCTTCTCGTCAAAAAGCATGGAGGCGAAACTTTTCTTCTGATTCATATGACTTCCCCTCCTATACTTTCTCGCTGATCTTCTTGCCGAGAAGTCCGGTGGGCTTGATCAGCAGTACTACGATCAGAACGGCAAATACGATGGCATCCGAGAGCTGGGTGGAGATATAGGCTTTCGCGAAAATCTCGATGACACCCAGAAGCAGTCCGCCCAGGAAGGCCCCGGGGATGGATCCGATTCCGCCGAATACGGCGGCGGTAAAGGCTTTGATACCCGGCATGGCACCCAGGGTCGGGAAGACGGAGGGATAGGCGG
>CAMOYN010000116.1 GCA_946630035.1 uncultured Lachnospiraceae bacterium | reverse complement strand
CGCAGGGCAAAGGCATCCTCCAGATTCAGCTTGTCCTTCAGCTCCAGAATCACTTTCTGCGCCGTCTTCTTCCCCATCCCCGGGGCTTTCGAGATGGCTTTTTCATCGCCGGAAAGCACCGCGAAACGGAAATCGTCCGCCGAAAGGACAGACAGAACGCCCATGGCTACTTTAGGTCCGACGCCGTTAACCGTCAGGAGAAGCCGGAACATCTCCAGCTCATCCCGGGTCAGGAATCCGCAGAGAGAAACCGCATCCTCTCTCACCAGAAAATGGGTATAAATCTTTACCTGTTCACCGACGGTCGGCAGATTGACCGCCATGGAGGAAGGGACACGTATGTCGTAACCGATCTGACCGGCCTCCACCACGATGGAATCTTCCGAGACCTCCGCCAGCTCTCCTTTTATATATGAAATCATGTTAAGACTCCCGAATCATAAATCTGTAAAATCTTGTTTCATCATAACATACGGGGTATAATAAATCAAATGGCATTTTACTGAACAGAATTCCGGAACAGGAAGGAACGGCTTATATGATAAGGATTTCTGAATGGATAGAAGAGACAGAGGCAGACGCCATCCGGTCCCGGACCGGATCCTCACATCCTCTGTTTCTGGATATTGAAACCACCGGTCTGTCCCCCCGCTATCACCAGATCTATCTGGTGGGTGCTGCTCTTCTGGAGGAAGACCGCCTGTACTTTCGTCAGTGGATGACCCAGAATCCGGACGAAGAATTACCGATGCTGGAAGAAGCCGAAGAGTTCTGCCGGCAGGCTACTACTCTGGTGCATTTTAACGGAAGCACCTTCGACCTGCCTTTTCTGGAAAAAAGGATGCACCGGGAGCCGGGAACTTCTCTGTTTACCACACTTTCCGGTCTGGATCTCTACCGGAAGCTTTCTTCCTGCCGGGAACTGCTGCGTCTGCCGGATGGAAAACAGAAGACCTGGGAGGCTTTTATGGGGATGTCCCGGGAGGATAGATATTCCGGGGGAGAACTGATCAAAGTATATGAGGCTTATGTAAAAGAACCGGAGGCCGCTGCCGAGAAGGATCTGCTGACCCACAACCGGGAAGATGTTCTGGCTCTGCCCTCTCTTCTTCCCCTCCTGGCCTATCCGGCCTTTGTCTCCGGAGACTTCTTGGTGACCGGCATCCTGTCCCGGGAAACCGACCCGGCCCGGACACAGCTTGGCATGACCCTGCAGATGGATCAGCGGATTCCCTTTCCCACTGCCTTTACGGCGGGAGCGGAGAAGGAATGGCAGTTTTTTCTTCGTGACGATCTGCTGCGGCTGACCCTCCCCTTATACACCGGAGAACTGCGGTATTTCTTTCCGGACTATCAGAATTATTATTATCTGCCCGCCGAGGACATGGCGGTGCATAAAAGTGTGGCTTCCTACGTGGATAAAGCCTTCCGGAAGAAGGCCACCGCCCGCACGGCTTATCTGAGGAAAACCGGTACCTTCCTCCGCATCCCGGAGGAGTTGGCAAACGGGAGTCTCCGGATCTTCCGGGCCGCTTCCGGGGAAGCCTCCTGGATTCTCCCGGAGGAGACACTCCTCGAAGATATTTCATTCTGGAACCGCTGCCTGAGGGCTCTCCTTCATCTGTTATAGAGAGCCGTTTCCTTCATGGTTTCCAGTACTTCCAGAGACCGGAACTTCCGGTCTATATAGTATTGCTTCAGTGCCTCCACGGCAGCGGCAAATTCCCGAAAGGCCTCCTCACTCAGGGAGAAGGCAAACAGAGATTTCAGAGGCTGCGTGAGGCAATAGTTCCAGGCATAGGCCGCGCTGTCACCGCAGGCGGCAAAAGGCGTCTCGGAATATTCTCCCTGGATCGCCATCGCTCTCAGTTCGAACACGTACCGGATCAGAGGCCGGCTGCGGTCCGGATGGCCCAGCGCCAGGAGGGCGGCATACAGCAGATTGATCATCTCCCGCTCATCGATGCCCTCCCGGCCATAATAATCCGCAAATTCGCAGAAATAGGACCCGTAGCAGACCGCTTCGTAGTCCATCGCCAGTTCTTCGAAATACCGCCGGACCTCCATCGACTTTACGGTATAGGAGGAGCGGCCTTCAAACAGAGTGTAATTTCCGAAGGAAAAAGGACGGCAGCCCGCCTGAAGCGGGCTGTTGGGGCGGCGTGCACCACGGACAAAAGCGGAGATTTTTCCCCGCTCTGCCGTCAGCAATACGATCCTTCTGTCATATTCTCCCATCGGCATGGCCGAAAGCACGATGCCGGTCACTGTAATGGTATCCATCTATGCCGTCCTGCTACTTTCCGGTTTACAGTTCTTTGCTCCTGTATCCGTGATCCTTCCGATCGGGTTTACAGCTCATCTTTCCGATATCCGTAATTCTTCAGATACAGTTCGTTATCACGCCATTCTTTGCGCACTTTTACCCACAGGTTCAGGTTGACCCGGGCATCCAGCAGGGCTTCGATCTCCCTCCGGGCATCGGTCCCGATCTTCTTGATCATCGCCCCGTTCTTCCCGATAATGATTCTCTTGTGGGAATCTTTTTCGCAGATGATGGTGGCTTCGATATCAAAGAGGCCGGAGTCTTCCCGCTCCTTCATCACTTCAATGGTAACTGCGATGCCGTGGGGCACCTCGTCCTTCAGGTTACGCAGGGCCTTCTCACGGATCAGTTCCGCCGCGATCTGCCGCATGGGCTGATCCGTCACGGTATCTTCGTCAAAATACTGGGGACCCTCCGGCAGATATTCGTAGATCACCCGCAGCAGCTCGTCGGTATTCTTCTCCTTCAGGGCCGATACGGGGACGATCTCCGCGAATTTCATCAGCTCATTGTACATCGCGATGAGCTGGATCAGTTCTTCTTTTTTGATCGTATCGATCTTATTGATGACCAGAATCACCGGGGTCTTCACAGTTTTAAGCTGCTGCAGTATATGCTGCTCATTGGCCCCGATATGATTGACCGGTTCCACCAGCCAGAGAACCACATCCACTTCCTGCAGCGTACGCTCCGCCACGGTAACCATGTAGCTGTCCAGCTTGTTTCTGGCTTTATGAATCCCGGGAGTATCCAGAAATACGATCTGGCCTCTCTCGTCGGTATAGACCGTCTGAATGCGGTTTCTGGTCGTCTGCGGTTTCTCAGAGGTGATCGCGATCTTCTGGCCGATCAGATGATTCATCAAGGTGGACTTTCCCACGTTGGGGCGGCCGATCAGACTCACGAACCCGGACAGATATCCCTTTTTTCCCATAGTCTCTCCCCTCTCAGTTCAGGGACTCCAGATGCCCGAACCGCTCTTTCTCTTCTTCAATCTTTCCGGCATTGCCTACCACACAGAGCTGATCACACTCCAGAACCGCCTGGATATAAGGTGCCAGCTCACGGATATTCTGTTCGCTGCAGGAAAGCACTTCTTCCCGCTCCTGCTGCAGCATCTCCTGGGTTACGCAGCTCATATAACAGGTCATGGAATGAGAGCCCGCTTCCTGGGGATTCATCGGGCGATCCATGCCGCCGATGGTTCCGATCACATAGCCGGTCATATCCCGTTCCGATACTTCGAAATTCTCCAGATAAGGAACGATATTCTGATATATTTCCAGTGTTTTTCCCAGATTCGGATCCCGGTAGGATACGAAATAACCGCTTCCGGTGCGCCCGAAGTTGCACATGCAGCCATAAGCGCCTCCCTTTACCCGTACATTGATCCACAGGTATTCATCTCCCAGGATCTTCTTCAGGACCCGGAGAGAGCCGTGGTAGGGATAGCCTTTTTTGAGGAAATTGCCGCTGACTGCCACATACTGGATCTGGGCCGAGGTGCGGAATCCTTCGTTCTTCTTCTCCAGCGCCAGTTTCCAGGGAGCCCGGCTGGGCCGTGTCCGGTCAAAATCCGCCGGCACTTCCGCCGTCCTGCGGTCCAGGCCAGAGGGGAACTCCGCCAGGAAGGCTTTCAGAGGTTCCCGGATCGGTTCCAGAGCTGCCTCTTCCGCCGCCAGGCTGATGATGGCACCGTCCTGAACGAACAGTTCCTTTGCCAGTCGCTCCAGATGTTCTCCGATCTCCAGCAGTCCTTTTTCATCCTCTATTCTTTCTGTCAGCCCCTCCAGGAAATGATAATAATCGATACCTCCGATCTTATCGTTGAAAGAAGAAAGCCGGGAGGCATAGGAGGTGGCACGCAGCACCGCCGTGGAATGTCCGCCGTTCTGCAGTCCCGTCAGTGTGCGGGAATGGATCTCCGCCGCCAGCTGTTTCAGGCGTCGGGTGTCCGTAAACTGAGAATGCAGCAGAATCTCCTTCATCAGTTCCAGGGCCTGTACCAGTTTGTCCGGCAGCACCCGGGTCCCGATCTCCACATAGGGAGCGAATTCCCCCGGCTTCTGCACATTGCCGTAGGTAGTAACCGTCAGACCGATCCCGCCGGTATAGAAAGCCGTCTCGCCGGCTAGTTCGGAGTAGCTGTATTTCTCCGTAGAGAGAAGGGACATCGTCTGGCGCAGAAGTCCCAGCCAGGGGATATCTTCCTCCGCGATCCGGTCCGCCCGGAACATAAATTTCAAATACAGGATACCGCTGGTGAAAATCTCATGATGAATCAGCGGAATCCCCGCGATCTCCTTCACATGGTTATTCAGCGTCTCCGCATCCCTTCCGATGTCGGAAAGCTCCAGAGAAGGCAGTGTGGCCAGAGCCTCCGGGGAGGAAGCCTCACTCTGATAGGCCTTCAGCTCTTCGGTCCGGCGGATGGTTTCCTGAATTTCTTCCGGACTCATCCCTGCCTTGATCTTCGCGAGTTTCTCAGCCAGCGCCGCTTCCTTCTGGTCCGTCAGGCCGGGAACCGGATGCAGAGTAATAATGGCCTGGTGGGAATTGTTCAGGAGATACTTCTCCACCAGTTCTTCAAAATATCCTGTGTCCAGCTGTTTTCTCAGCCAGGCAAAGGTCTCCTCATAGCGCAGATGCATGTCCGGATCTGCGTCATAGAGCCAGCTGTCGAAGCAGTCAATTCCATAGATCAGTCCCTTGGGATAGGAGCCGAAATCCGCCTCCCGGTTCTTAAACTCCAGAATGTTCAGGGCCGCTTCCAGGGTTCTCCGGTCAATCCCTTCCTTCACCTCTTTTTCCAGGGTATCCCGGACGATCTGAAGGAATTCTTCCCGCCGGCCCTCCTCCGCATTCTTCGCCACGATGCTAAAATAGGGCTGCCGGCTGCCGTTCTGATATCCGCCATATACCTCTTCCCCCAGCCCGGCCGTCTGCAGGGCTTCCTTCAGAGGCGCGCCCGGCATGGAAATCAGGGCAGATTCCAGCAGCTGGAAAGCCACATACAGAACCGGATCCGTGATGTCACCCACCACCCAGTGCTGGGACAGATAGGCCTTCCCCTCGGGATCTTCTCCCTCCTCGATGGGATAGGGAACCACCGACTCCGCCGGTGCCTCAAAGGGGGTCTGCAGCGGAATCCCGGAAGAGATCACCTTTGCTTCATACCGGCTCAGGTACTCCCGGTCCATCCAGTCCAGGATTTCCTCCACATTCAGATCGCCATAGAGATAGATGAAGCTGTTGGAGGGATGATAATATTTCCTGTGGAACTCCAGGAAGGTCTCGTAGGAAAGATCCGGAATGACTTCCGGGTCTCCGCCGGACTCAAAGGAATAGGGCGTATCCGGGAACAGCATCAGCTGACAGTAGCGGTCCAGCACCTCATCCGGGGCCGAAAATGCGCCTTTCATCTCATTGTATACGACACCATTGATGGTAAGATCATCCTCCGGCGAAGTCATCTCATAATGCCATCCCTCCTGCCGGAAAATCTTCTCTTCCTGATAGATCGAGGGGTGCAGCACCGCATCCAGATATACATCCATCAGATTCCGGAAGTCTTTCTCATTGCAGCTGGCCACCGGATAAATGGTCTTATCCGGATAGGTCATGGCATTCAGGAAGGTCTGCAGCGAGCTCTTTTCCAGCTCGATAAAAGGATCTTTTACCGGAAATTTTTTCGATCCGCAGAGAACCGAGTGCTCCAGGATATGGGGCAGGCCGGTGCTGTCCGCCGGCGGCGTCCGGAAACCAATGGTGAATACCCGGTTCGGATCCTGATTCTTCAGGACAAAGATTCTCGCTCCGGATTTCTTGTGATACAGGAGCCAGGCATCGGAATTGCATTCCGCAAGCCGCTGACTGCGGCAGGTAAAATATGTCTCAGGTATATTCATACGCATCTCCCTGTCATTCTTCAGGTTTTCTATACTTCACTTCCGTATTTTTATGCTTCGCTTCCATTCACTTTTCTGAGAATATCATAGGGCATAAGTTCCGTTCCCAGATCCGGATACAGGATCTGAGCCGGGTGCGGTGCGGATTCCACCGACTCTCCGTCCTCATCCCGGAGGCTCTTTACCGTGACCTTCTGATTCGTACCGTCGGGACGCATCAGTTCCAGTTCGTCTCCCACCGAGAATTTATTCTTCTGACGCAGGAAGCATCTCCCATCGGCATCCTCTTCCAGGATTCCCAGGAAGGTCGCTCCGTGCTCATAGGTAGCCGCATCGTAGATCTGAGAGGACGCATCCGGCTTCCCGAAGAAGAATCCGGTAGAGAAGGGCCGGGTGGTGCATTTTTTCACTTCCGAGAGATACCAGGGAAGTTTTTCCCGGTATTTTTCCGGATCCTCCATACAGTCATCGATGGCATGGCGCCAGGCTCTGGCCACCGTAGCCACATAGAGGGCGTTTTTCATCCGCCCTTCCACCTTCCAGCTGTCAATCCCGGAGGATAAGAGTTCCGGTACATGTTCGATCATGCACAGATCCTTGGAATTGTAGAGGTAGGTCCCTCGCTCATCCTCTTCCACCGGCATATATTCTCCCGGACGGGTCTCCTCCGTCAGATAATATTTCCAACGGCAGGGGTGGGTACAGGCTCCCTGATTGGCATCCCGGCCGGTCAGGAAGTTGCTGATCAGACAGCGTCCCGAATAGGAAATGCACATGGCTCCGTGGACGAAGGTCTCCATCTCCATCTCTTCCGGGATCATCCCCCGGATCTGGCAGAGCTCCTCCAGGGACAGCTCCCGGGCGGAAACCACCCGTTTTACCCCCAGCTTATGCCAGAAAAGATAGGTACCGTAGTTGGTATTATTGGCCTGGGTACTGATATGAATCTCCGTATCCGGGCACACTTCCTTCGCCATGGAAAAGATCCCGGGATCGCTGATGATCAGTGCATCGGGGTGTACATTGTTCAGAAGGAGGAAATATTTCAGGGCCGGACGCAGATCCTCATTATGGGCAAATATATTGGCCGCCACATATACCTTGACGCCCCGTTCATGGGCGAAGGCAATTCCTTCCTTCATCTCTGCCATGGTAAAATTATGGGCGCCGGCTCTCAGACTCAGAGTTTCTCCTCCGATATAGACAGCATCCGCCCCATACATCACTGCCGTTTTCAGGACAGGCAGGCTGCCCGCCGGCATCAGTAATTCAGGTTTTTTCATCATATTCCTTCTCCGTACCGCCATGTTTTACCGACACGGCCACCCCGTCGCCCACCGGAAGGATCGCCGTGGTAAGTTCCGGGTGATGTTTCAGTTCATATAAATACTCCCGCATCCTTGTATGGATCGTGCGGTCTCTTCTGGTTACGGCAAAGCGGGACTCCAGGATCGTTCCGTCCTGCAGTACATTGTCCGTCAGGAGAACCCCTCCGTCCCTCAGCAGCCGCAGCACCTCCGGCAGAAAAGCCGGATACTGCCCTTTAGCAGCGTCCATAAAGACCAGGTCAAACTCTCCCTCTATGGCAGGAAGGATCTTTGAGGCATCTCCTTCCATCAGACAGATTCTCTCTTCGGCTCCGGCC
>CAMOYN010000115.1 GCA_946630035.1 uncultured Lachnospiraceae bacterium | reverse complement strand
CGGCAATCTTAAAGGTGTTCATAAACCAGACCGGGAACTGATTGACAGAATCGACCTGGAACAGTTTCTGATAATGAATCAGGCTCCAGTTCTTCGGGAAGAAGGTACTGGTATTCATGCCCGGATATTCACTGAAAGAGGTCGCCACCAGCCAGATGATCGGGATCAGCCAGATAAAAGCCAGGACAGCGATCAACAGATTATGGAAAAAAACTTTCGATGCTTTCTTACTCATTATTGATACTCACTCTCCTTATTTCCGCTGATCATGAAGTTGAAGGCAACCAGTGTGAACGCCGCACAGATCAGGAATACGATGATACCGATCGCAGCAGCCATCTTGTAATTGTAGTAATCCTGCGTCAGGGTAAACAGCCAGGTTACCAGCAGGTCCACTTCCTTGGCCTGGGAATTCGCCAGAGCCTGATTTGTCGTGGTGTATACCCCGGAGGTCAGCAGATAGATTACATTAAAGTTGTTGATATTCCGGACGAAATCCGTTACCAGGGAAGGCCCGGTCACAAACAGCAGGTAGGGCATCGTGATATAGCGGAATACCTGATAACGGTTGGCGCCATCCACCGTCGCGCTTTCCAGCTGATCCTGGGGCAGGTTCATCAGAATACCTGTATCAATCAGCATCTGGTAAGGAAGACCGATCCAGATGTTGATGATGATAATGGTCACGTGGGCCCAGCCCGGCGCCGTCAGGAACGGAATATAGCTGGTGGAAATCAGACCGATATTCCGGAGGAATCCGGTCAGACCGATATTCGCACAGATCGCGTTTACGATACCTCCGTTGCTGAAGAAGTTACGCACCAGCAGCAGGGAAACGAACTGGGGCACTGCGATGGTGATTACGAACAGAAGCCGCCAGAATTTCGGCCATTTTGTCAGTTTGCTGTTCAGCAGCAGGGACAAAAGGATACCGCCGATATAGGTGGTAAAGGTGGCAAAGAAGGCCCACACCAGGGTCCATCCCAGAACCCGGACGAAGGAATAACCAAAGGTGATGGTCATCCCGCCTCCGCCGAACAGACTCACAAAGTTCTTAAATCCGACCCAGGTAAAGAGGGCGTTGGGCGGCATGTGCTGCTGGTCATAGTTGGTAAATGCCACGAAAATCAGCAGCAGAATCGGGATCGCGGTAAATACGACGATACCGATGACCGGCGGAGTCAGCATCGTGATGTAGAACTTATCCTCCAGGTAACGATGGGCATCTTCCCGGAAGGTATTGACATGCCGGCCGGCTTCCGCATCCTGCTGGATCTTATATGCCCCGATGACGGACCGGAGGGCTATTACCACACCCACGATCCATACCACAAAGCTGAACAGGGAGAACAGAAGAATCAGGAAGGAATTATCATAGTCATTCCACTCATTCTTCATGGTCTGCATATTGAAGACCTTCTCCGCCTGTACCGTGCCGAGGGTGGTAAATTTAGGAACATATTTCAGGGATATCTTTACAGTGAAGAGGATCACCAGCGCTTCCAGGATCGTCATCAGCAGTGCTTTGATGTACTGCTTCCTCCTGGCGTAGCCGGCGCCCCACCAGAGCAGGGTCAGCTTTACCGCCCAGTCGCCACGGGCAAACGCAGTTCCGAAAGCTCTGAAAAAGCTTCCCAGATCCCTGGCTACGTCCGCAATTCCCACGGCGGCAATGCTGAAAATATTTGTCTTTTGTTTCATCTTTTCTCCTCTGTCTCCCGAGACCGCTCAGTATATACCTGTCGGTCTGGAAGAAAAAAAGAGCAGAGGACGGACAAAATCCCCCTCTGCCCTCAAAAACCATGTTATTCGATCGGAGCTGTGATACCAGCGACTGCTTCGTCCAGAGCTGCCTGTACGGAAGCATCGTCGTCTGCGATCTGACCCTGGGCGATCTTCTCACCGAAGGTAGCCGAAGGATCCCAGTATTTGCCGCCGACCTTCTGGATCACTGCGAACTGAGACTGCTGCAGTACAGCGGAGATAGCCTTATCCGCAGCTACTGCCTCAGAATTCTGAGCTACCAGGTTGGAGGGACCGATCTTGCACTGTTCGAAGTGGATGGTCTGAGATTCTTCATTGGTCAGGAACTCTGCCAGCAGAACGCCCCAGCCGGCGAACTCACAGTGAGCATTTACACCCATCAGCTTGCAGCCGCCAACGGAACCCATCTGAACTTCCTTGTCGCCTGCCATGTAGGTGGGCAGTACGGTTGCTACATAATCTTCACCGAAAGCTTCGGCAACAGCTGCGGAATCCCAGGTGCCGGAAACAACCGCGCACAGATTGCCGGAAGCGATCTGGTTGGAGATATCGCCATCTGCGATTGCCATGAAGGCAGGGCTGGCGGCGATCTTCATCATAGCCTTGGTAACGTCTACGCCGGAGATACCATCGGCGGAAGTGCCGTTAAAGTCGCAGTTGGTGGTGCCATCTTCGTTACGGCTGGTGGTGAATCCAGCGCCGTAGAAGAAACCTGCGTTGTACCAGCCGGAAGCCAGGGTCATGCCGACCTTCTTGCCTGCGCCCTTCTCTTCTGCAGCGGCCAGCAGACCGTCCCAGGTCTTAACATCTTCTTCAGTGAAGACTTCCGGATCATAGTACAGGAAATAACCGTTATCTGCACTGGTCGGGAATGCATACAGGGTATCACCGATGGTAGCGTCCTCGATGGAAACCGGAACATTCGCTGCCTTGATGTCCTCGATCTTCTTGCCTGCATAGTTCTCCAGAGCCGGTTCGATCTCTTCATTGATCGCCAGCAGAGCACCGGCATCTACCAGATCCGCCAACTGATCATCGGCAAAGGCAAATACATCTGCCGCTGCTTCGATATCGGTAAGAACCGTATCTTTGGCGGTGGACTCGGACTCTACGCCGATCTGGATATCAAACTGCTGATCCGGATAAGCCGCCTTAAACGCCTCAATCCGCTCTGCCAGGTACTCTTGGTCGTTCTCAGAACCCCAGACTGTCAGTTTGATGGGATCATCTGCCTTTACTGCAGGTGCTGTCATAAGGCCGGCTGCCATAGCCGCAGCCAGTGTCAAAGCCATAAGTTGCTTCTTCATAACCATCCTCCTTTTTACAAAAGACTGTGTACATAAAACGACAGGAATAATACACGGTTATGTGATGTTTCCTGTCATTTTTTAATATACTCCTTTTTATTATAAAAGTCCAGTGTTATTCCAATAAATTGTGTTCTATTTTATTCTATTTTATGTAAAATAAGATTACCAGAACCTAAATCATAGATTCTGGCAATCAAATTATTTGCATTTATATAATATTCCGTCAATTAGAAGCGATCGGGCAATATCCTGTCAATTATTCAGATATCCGGCACCCTTAGATATGGTTGGCCACTTCAAAACTGTCCCAGATGGCATACATGATGTGTCAATCCATAATTATCGTTGGAAGATAATCCGAAAGACAATTACGGCTCCACCGGCACCGGAATGGTCTCTTCCAGAGCGAAGGAATAGATCCATACTTCCTTTACCCTCTGCCCCCGGGCTTTTTCCAGAGCGTCCTTATAGCGCAGGAGCTGCTCCCGGTAGAGCCCCAGCAGACGCTCCCGCCCGCCGGTCCGGGGGACCGCATCGGTTTTGTAATCCCACAGAATCAGCTGCCCGTCTGCATCTTCTGCAAAGGCATCGATGATGCCCTGAACCAGGACCCACTCCTCGGCCCCGGAGCCTTCACCACCTTCCCATTTCTCGGCTTCGGAGCCTTCACTGCCTTCCCATTCTTCAGCCCCGGAGTCTTCACCGCCTTCCGGCGGTTTCATACCGGGAATCTCTGTCACCGAAATCTGTGTGTAGAAGGACTGTTCCCGGTAAAACTTTCCCCGGGCATCTGCATCAGCGGCCACCTTTCCCAGATAAGACCGGTAGTAGGTGGTAATCTTCGGGATCCGAATCATCTGCCTCTCTTCTTCCGTCAGCAGACCTTTTCGGACCATATCGGCCAGATGTCCGTCCACCGACCGGGCGTCGCATCCATCGGCCGGAGGTATGTACTCCAGGGCATTGTGATAGGCCGTTCCCCGGATCGCACCGGGAGATACCTTTCCCTCCGGTTCCGCCCAGAGAACGGATTCCCGGGCATCCGCAGATTCCGGGCTTACCTCTCCCGGGATTGTATTTTCCACATACTCCATGGCGGCCTGATGTTTCAGCTCCGAGACAGATACCGCCGGTTTCCGGTAGCAGATCTCTTCCCAGGGATAATGGTAGGACAGAAGTTCCAGCAGTTCTTCCCGGTAGGATTCATCCAGGACCCCCTGGCCCATCACCTGCTCCCAGAGCCGGCGCCGGTCGCGGTCGCTGACCATACGTCTGGCCTCCTGCGCTTCAAAGTCCGCCGCTGAGACCACTTTTACCAGGAAGGAATTCTCCTTTCCGGCGCACAGTCCCTCCGGGGTCTGTGCCTGATCCAGGTCATATTCTGCCAGGGCCATCACCAGCCAGTCCAGATACGTATTTCCTTTTCCGATCAGATAGGACGGAAGTTTCCCCGGTATATCCCCGGCCATGAACCATTTTTCCGTCAGTTTGTTCCAGTCCGATGTCACACCGGTCAGAATCAGTTTTTCCTTCGCCCGGGTCATGGCAACATAGAGGATCCTAAGCTCCTCGCCCCGGACATCGGCCATCAGCCGGTCTGCCACACAGCGTTTCCAGAGAACCGGGTAGCGAATCCTCTGTTCCACATCGATATAGTCACAGGCCAGGCCCAGATCCTCATGCATCAGCACCGCTCCATAGGCGTCCATAAAAGCGAAACTCTTGCCCGCGCCGCTGACAAAGACCACCGGGTATTCCAGACCTTTGCTCTTGTGAATACTGGTGATCCGCACCAGATTCTCCGTCTCGGAAAGGACCTGCGCCTCCCCGAAATCCATCTCATATTTGCGCAGCTGGTCCATGTACCGCAGGAACTGGAAGATACCTCGGTAGCTGCTCTCCTCAAACTGCAGAGCCCTCTCCAGCAGCATATCTACATTTGCCAGACGGACCTGTCCCCCCGGCTGGGCTGCCAGGATTTCGCGGTACCCGCTCCCGGTCAGTACTTCCTCCAGCAACTCATGCACGGACAGATGAACCGATTCCTGACGATAATATTGCAGGAACTCCGAGAAACGGTCCCATTTTTCTGTATTTTTTCCGGCGGCTGCCCCCTCGATCAGTCTCCGGTACAGGGGCTGTTCCGGCGGTTCGCCCACGGTCTGATCCGCCAGTTCCTCCATGGAAAACCCGCCCAGAGGGGACAGCAGCACCGCCGCCAGGGAAATATCCTGCAGAGGGTTATCCAGCATTTTCAGGAAATGCAGCAGCAGCTGAACCTCCTGCGCGGCAAAATATCCCGTGGAGAGCTGGGCATAGGCGGGAATCCCTTCCTGATTCAGTACCCGGGAAAAAGGGCCGGCCCATCCTTCCATCGTCCGCAGGAGTATTACGATATCCCGGAACTCCGGTGCCCGGTAACACCCCTTTTTGCCATCCCACACAGGATGATCCTGCGGATGATCCATGATTTCATGTATCCTGGCTGCCACCATTTTCGCTTCCAGAAGAATCCGGTCCTGTCCTGTGGCATCGGATGCCATCGCCAGAATCTCCACCGGCGGGTCCTCCGGCGGGTAAGACGCACCATAATAGAGGGCGGCCCGGTCGTCGTACTCTACGCCTCCCAGGGATTCCCCCATAATCCGGTCAAAGACATGGTTCACACTGTCCAGAACCCATTTCCGGCTGCGGAAATTCTTCTTCAGATCGATCCGCTGCCCCGGCTTCTCCCCGACCGCATCTTTAAACAGCCGGTATTTCTCCATAAACAGCTCCGGGCGGGCCATACGGAATTTGTAGATGCTCTGCTTGACATCTCCCACCATAAACATATTCGGATGCCCCCGGTCCTCCCCGGAAAGAGTCCGCAGGATCATTTCCTGAATGCGGTTGCTGTCCTGATATTCGTCGATAATGATTTCCCGGAAGGTATCCCCCAGTTCGGCCGCCAGGGGCGTCGGCACCTCCTGTCCTCCTTCCTTTCGGATCAGGAGCTGCAGGGCCCAGTGCTCCACATCCGCGAAATTCGCCAGATTCCGGCGCATCTTTTCCTGCCGGTAGCTCTCGGAGAAATCCAGCGTCAGTCTTACCAGGGCCCGCAGATCCGTTCTGCTTCGCCCAAGGTATTCCACCTGATGTTCCACATCCACCGCATAGCGTCCGGCTATATCCTGCACTTCCGATTTCAGGAGATCCCGCAGAGCCGAGAGGGCTGCCTTCTCCGCCTCATCCACCGGCGCTTTTCCGCGAATGATCGGTTTACGGACAAACTCGATCCCGGCCAGGGCCTCCAGCAGCCGGCAGGGTGTATCCGCCCCCACCAGCCTCTCCATCGTCTGGAGGTCCTGCCGGAACATCTCGGCATATTTTTCCAGCCCTTCGGCCATCTCCGCCCGATCCACTGCCTGCCGGTACAGCTCCGTGTACTCCGTCAGTTCCTTCTTCAAGTCTTCAAACCACACCGCCGCCCAGGGCATCTCATCCAGAGATACTTCCTGCTCCCCGTCTTCCATCCGGCCGATGGAATGCAGCCACTCCTGCGGCCAGGGAAAGCTGTCGGCGAACCGGTACAGCTGCAGTACCAGATCCCGGATCTCCCGGTCCCCCCGGCTGCTGCCAAAGGCATCCAGCAGATGCCGGAATCCGGGGCTGTCCTCCTCATAGGCCGCATCCATCACGCCCTGCAGGACATCCTCCCGCAGGAGCCGGTCTTCCCCTTCATCCGCGATCCGGAAGTCCGGATCAATATCCAGCAGATGGAAATAGTTTTTCACCAGCCAGGAGCAGAAACTGTCGATGGTACTGATATGAGCCTGAGACAACAGCGGAATCTGCCGCTGCACGTGAACATTCCAGGGTTCCTCCTCCAGCCGCTCCGTCAGTTTCTCCGCCAGGCGTTCTTTCATCTCCGCCGCAGCCGCCCGGGTAAAGGTAACTACCAGCAGTTCCGTTACATGGATGGGATTCGAAGGATCCGTAACCATCTGCAGGATATGCTCCACCAGCACTGCCGTTTTTCCGCTGCCGGCGGCCGCAGAAACCAGGAGATTCTGATTCCGGGAATCAATAACGCTCTGTTGTTCTTCCGTCCATATCACACTCATCCCCGGTCACCTCCTCTTGCGGAATCCGCCATCGCTGTCAGTTCTTCCAATATCGCCTTATCCGAAAGTTCCGGTATCTTCCGGAAACCATATCCCTCTACGCGAAGATCCAGCCCACAGACGCCCTGATAGGGACAGTAATCACAGCCGGTGCGTTCCTTCCTCTGATAGGGCAGCACATCCGCATTTCCATCCAGTATCGCCTGGCCGTAATCGGTGAGAACTTCCCGCACATGGGAGGAAAGAGCCCGGAACTGGGCCGTCGTCAGCTTCTTTCCACTGACCGACTCCTGATGATCCGCCACGGCCCCCGCCGCATTGACCAGCCCCTTCGGCTGCATCTCCTTCAGCATCTCCTGCTGCCAGCTCTCCGTATCCGGCGCCTTGGCCGCATCGATGACCGGCTCACCCACCGAATAATAGTACAGGCCTCCCGGCAGGATCTCCCGGTCCGCGTGGCGGCGCCTCTCCAGCTCCTCCACTGCATCCAGATACACCACCAGCTGCAGCGACATACCCTGCCAGACCTCATTCAGATCAAAATTTTTCTTTCCACTCTTATAATCCACGACCCGGAGATAGCGGCGCTCGCCCTCTTCATACACATCCAGGCGATCCACCTTGCCGGTCAGAATCAGTCGCCCTCCTCCCGGCAGCGCCAGCTGCAGAGCCTGCGTCGTCCATCCGTTGAAGGAAAGCTCCAGATCCTCCGGTGTAAAATCACTCTCTGAGAGCTGTTTGCATACCGCCCAGATCGTGCGGTCCGCCGTGCGTCCCATCCGCTCGTAAAGATTCCGGCTGCCGGCATTCTCATCCCGGC